>JAISNB010000227.1 GCA_031276435.1 Burkholderiaceae bacterium
GTGACGCCATGGTGCTTGAAGAGCAGGCCAATGTTGCCCATGAAGCGTGGAACATCGGGCAACTGGTTGCCCCTGACACCCAGATAGGTCCCGCCCGCGCCGCGCACATCTTCCGTGAAAAACAGGCGCGTCCAGGAGAAATTGCCGAACACGCGCCATTGCGCCGAAGGCTCCCAAGCGCTGGCAAGCAGCAGGCCATAGCCCCGGGCCTTGCCGATGTTTTGCGACCACACGGTGCGGCTGTCGTCGCTGTAGACACTAACGCCCTTGTTGCGGGAGCGGCTGAAGTACAGGGTGGAGTCGAATGTGAAATCGCCCAAACGCAAACGCCCGCCCAAATCCAGATGTGTTGCCGTCTCAGGGCGAATGGCGTCCCAGTACTGCTGGCTGGTCTGCACACTGCCCGCCAGATTCTGGTTGAAGATGCCCAGCGCGGGCAGGCCGATGGAGCGTCCCAAGCTGGCATGCACGGCCAGCGCGGGCGAAAAATCGTAGGCCAGCCCGGCCTGCGGCAGCCAGTGCCCGAAGCCGCGCGCGCTGACGCTGCGCGCCCCGTTCTTCGTGGCCTGCTGGTAGGCTTGGTCAAGCGGCACATCCCCGACTGCCGCTGCGCTGTAGGCGTCGATGCCCGGCAGGCGCTCGTGGGCATAGCGAATGCCGCCCTGTACGCTCAGCCGGTCAAAGGCACGCATGGCGCTCAGGTAGGCGCTGGAAAACACATGCCGCCGCGTCACCTTGTTGAGCGTGTTCCACTGCGCGAATTGAAGATCGCCATCGCCAGCGGCAGTGATCCGGTAGGCTTTGCGCACGGTGGGCGGGCCGGGCGGCTCGGCATCTGTCCAGGCGTAGCCAAACTTGACGCGGGTATCGGCAAAAAGCGTGTCCAGCTCGGTCGTCGCGCCATAGGTCTCGTGATCGATCAGCCATTTCAAAGCCATGTCGCTCTGGCCGCCGCCATAAAGGTAGTAGCCCTTTTCACGCGCGTAAAAGGGCTTGAAAACCAGGCGCGTACGCGCGTCGAAATCGTAGGAAAACTCGGCAATCAGGGCCGTGTTGGTGAAGTCTTGCCGGTTGTGGCGGAAATCGTCATTGGTGCCCGTATTCACGCCGTAATCATGATCGCGCGTGGAGCCAAGGTGCATCGCCTCGTCGTAAGTGAGCGCCTTGTAATTGTGCTGCGCCTGCGCGTTGCGCGCGTAAATCATGCGCAGCCCAAGCGCGCCAAACTGCTGCGTCAGGCCGATTTCCACGTTCTCGCGCCCCTTGGGCGCCTGACCGCTGCCGCGCCACTTGTCGGCCTCGGTGTGCGAAGCCGACACAAACAGGGACGTGCCCGAGGCAAGGCGCCCGCTGTCGACACGGGCGAAATAGCGCCGGAACCCCTCTTCGCCCAAAGCCACGGAAAGCTCGCGGCGCGCAGCCTCGCGCGGGAAAATCAACTCTGTATCGATGTTTCCGGCGGCGGCAAAAATGCCGCCCGTATCCGAGCGCACCGCACCCTGCGCGACGCGCACCGCGCGGATGTTCTCCTTGTCGAACAAGAACAGATAACCGGGGCCAGGGCCGGGACCGCCCAGCGCCAGCCCTTGCACCGTGCCAGTCACGCCGTGTGAACTGCCTTCGCCGCGAATGCGCACGCCCTTCATGCCGCCCTGGATGTTGTTGAGGCCCCAGGCGTCCACGCCTGACACCTTGATCCCCGGCGCGCCCCCGATGGCCGTCAGGGGATTGCTCCCGCCCGGCGCGTCGAACCAGCGCATCGACTCCGTCCCGGCGCGGTAGGCGGTCTGCGGCATATCGCGCTCGGAGCGGCTCGCGCTGCCAGCGGGTTCGTCCTCTGGCTTGACCAGCACCGTCTCCAGAACAGGCACCTCTTCGGCAACCGCCGGGCAGGTGGCCAGCGCCAGGAAGAAAAACAACCACAGCCCCGCGCCAAAGTGCCCGGCAGCGCAACAAGAAACGCGGCGGCAGCAAGTGGTGGCGGCAGCAGCGACGGCGGTAGCGGTAACGGCAGCGACAGGAGTCATGATGTGCATCTTTCTTTCCAGAAAAGCGAAGGAGAACACGATATTTCTTCAATGACATATCGGATTCAAACCACCATGCAAACACCGTGCCACACCCGGCTTGCTCACAGCGCAAGGGAAAGAAGCGGCCTTGCCAGAGCGACCACGGCCTGACAAGAATGTCCGCTGTGTATCAATTGCCACAAAGATGTCGGGATTGAAGGCTTTTCAAAGGGGCCAGGGGCAATGAAGAGAGGCGCTTCCTTTGTCTTCGTCATTGCGCAAAGCGAAGCGAGGCGGCAATCCCCATGCATGCGGCGGTTTTGAATTGCCACGCGGCACGAGGGTGCCAACGCCCATCACCCGGTGCTTCCCTCTCCCCCTTTGACCTCTCCCCATCCCTCCCCAAAGGGGAGGGATGGGGAGAGGGGAATTCTATGCGGCGTAAGTGGGAAGGATGTGGCACTCAAATGCGAGTCAATGGATTGCCGCGTCGCTTCGCTCCTCGCAATGACACGGGTAGATGAAACCATGCGCGGCAACACCCGCCCGCAGCAACCAGTCCAAAAACAACGCCCGTCATTGCGAGTACCCACAGGGTACGTGGCAATCCATCTCTTTCAAACGGCGCGAGCGCGCCGCAAACCACACCCTCGCCCGCAGGAATATTGCCCACAAGCGGGCCACCGCTACAACACCCGGAAGTGGTGCGTGCCGTCTTTTTCCAGTTGGGCGACCAGGCCGAATTCCCAGTCCAGGTAGGCTTGCATGGCCTCTTTGCTGTTGTCGGTTCCTTCATAGGGGCGGCGGTAGCGGTCTTGGGGTGGTGAGGCAAAGTGGTACTCATCGCGCTCCAGTGGCAAGCCTGCCGCGCGCCAAGCGTCGGTACCGCCTTCGAGCACAAAGACCTGGCTTTTTGCGGCGCGTGCGGCCAGTTCCGCGTGGGCAAAGCGGGCCAGCAGGCTGCTTTTGCAGGTGAGTACGTAGCGCGCGGCTTTGGGCAGTCGGGGGAATATTTGGGCCAGTTGCGCGCGCAAGGCAAAGTGCGCGCCCGGGATGTGGCCGTCCCGGTAGTTGGCCGATGTGGTCAGGTCCACAACCACGGCGGATGAGGCGGATGCGGTGGTGGTGGCAGATGGCGCGGGCGGCAGGTTCAGCCAGAGCGCCAGGGTGGCGGGTGTGACGAGGTTTTTTGCGGCCAGCGCGGGCAGGGCGGGCAGGGGCGCTTGCCAGGGGCCGTGCTCGCGCAATGCGGCGCGCCATTCGTCGCTGCCTTCCAGGAGCGTGAGTACGTGTACGTCCCAGTCCATTTGGGCGAGCCAGGATGCGGTCATGTTGGCGCGCACACCATCGTCGTCAAAGAGTACGATGCGCGCGCCGCGTACCGGGGCGTTCATTTCGGTTTCCTGTACCAGTTGTCCGCCGGGTACGTCGCGAAAGCCGGGCAGGTGGGCGGCGGTGTATTCCTGCGGCTCGCGCACGTCGAAGAAGTAGGTGGTGCGCCCGTTCTGGTTTTGCCACGGCGCGATGGCGGCAAGGCTTGTCCGTTTGACGCCCGCGCGTTCGGCCAGCCGGGCGGCGCGCGCGGCGGCGGTTTTGCGGGTGGCTTCACAGACCGGGCCAGAGCGCCGGTTCTGGCCGTGGTCGAGCGCCAGTGCGGCCAGTGTCCAGCCGATGGTGCCGTTTCTGAGCGCGAAGACCGGGTTGGGCAGGCCCGCGTTGATGAGCGATTGCGCGCCGATGATGCTGCGGGTGCGTCCGGCGCAGTTGACGATGACGCGGGTCTCTGGCCGGGGCGCGAGTTCTGGGGTGCGCAGCGCCAGTTCGGCGCCGGGGACGCTGATGGCGGTGGGGATGCTCATGGTGTGGTATTCGTCGAAGCGGCGCACGTCGAGCACGATGGCGTCGGCTCCGGCATCCTCCAGCAGCGCGCGGACTTCTTCGGCGGCGAGCGCCGGGGTGTGCCTGGTGTGGGCCACCAGTTCGCCGAAGGCTTTGCTGGGTACGTTGACGTCCCTGAACAATTGGCCGCCCGCTGCCCGCCAGCCGGAGATGCCGTTTTTCAAGACTGCCACGTCGGTGTAGCCCATTTCCAGCAGGCGCAGGGCGGCGCGCCGGGCATAGCCTTCGCCGTTGTCGAGGGTGACAATGGGTACGTCGCGCCGGGGCAGGCGGGTACAGGCATCGAGTTCAAGGCGCGAGAGCGGCAGGTTGGCGGCAAACAGGGGATGCGCCTGGGCGTGCGGGTCTTCCTCACGCACATCCAACAGGGCGATTTCGCGCCGCTCCAGAAGCGCGGCGCGGATTTCGGCGCTGTCTTTGGCGGGCGGCGGGTGGCTCATGCGGCTTGTCCCCACAGGTTGGGCAGCACATCGGGGTTGCTGTAGCCGGAAACAAAGGGTTTGGCCGCGCCGGTGGCGGGGTCGAAAACATGCCGCTGCACGCGGCCAATGTTCTTGCCATAGACGTGGATGCTCACCGAGGGTTGGTCGGTCAGGTGGTTTTCCACCGCGTGCAAATCGCCAATGCGCGGCGATACGGCGGTGACATCTCCGGGGCGCAGTACGCCCGAGCCGGTGGGCACAAGGCGGCCATCGGATTCTCTCCGGTACACAGTTTCGCGCTCGGCGCCGCGCAAGCCGCCGACCAGGCCCCAGGTCAGGTGGTCATGTACCGGCGTTTTCTGCCCCGGCCCCCAGACAAAGCTGACGACCGAGAGCCTGTCCAGCGGATCGGCGTAAAGCAGGTATTGCTGGTAGTACTGCGGATGGGGACGGGCAAAGGCCGCGGGCAGCCATTCGTCGCTGCTGACCAGTGTGGCGAGCAGTTTTTTGCCTTCGGCAAGCAGCGCATCCTCGGCGGGCTGGCGCTCCAGCAGGCGGCTGATGTCCTCGACAAAGGCAAGGAGTTTTCCTGTACTCATGGGTGTTTCATGTGCTCCGTGAATGCGGCAAGAAAGAAGGCGC
>JAISNB010000230.1 GCA_031276435.1 Burkholderiaceae bacterium
TCGTCCCAGCGGATGCAACGCTCGTGCGCGGGGCTGTAGTAGTCGGTTGTTTTGTAGAGGAAATCCGCGCTTTCCGAGAGCACCACAAAGCCGTGCGCCAGACCGGGCGGAATCCAGAACTGGTGGTGGTTGTCTTGCGTGAGTTCGGCCGCCGCCCATTGTCCGAAGGTGGGCGAGCCGCGCCGGATGTCAACGGCCACATCCCAGACCGCGCCGCGCACCACGCGCACCAGTTTGCCCTGTGCCCTGGGTGGCAACTGGTAGTGCAGGCCGCGCAGCACGCCCCGGCGGCTGCGGCTGTGGTTGTCCTGCACAAACGCGGTGTCCAGCCCTGTGGCCTGCCGGAATGTCTGCTGGTTGTAGCTTTCAAGGAAAAAGCCGCGGCTGTCGCCAAAGACCTTGGGTTGCAACAGCAGGACGTCGGGGATGCGCTGGCGAATGACTTGCATGGGGGAAAAACCGGATGAGTGGATCGATCAGTAAACGTTTTGCGTCAGCAGGCGCAGCAGATAGCGGCCATAGCCGCTTTTGGCCAGCGGCTTGGCCAGGCGCTCAAGCTGCGCGCTGTCGATCCACTGGTTGCGCCAGGCCATCTCTTCGGGGCAGGCCACTTTGAGGCCCTGGCGGTGCTCCAGCGTGGCGATGAACTGGCTGGCTTCGAGCAGGCTTTCGTGCGTGCCCGTGTCCAGCCAGGCGTAGCCGCGCCCCATGATTTCGATGCCAAGCTGGCCGCGCCGCAGGTAGTGCTGGTTGAGGTCGGTGATTTCCAGTTCGCCGCGCGCCGAGGGTTTGAGCGCGCGCGCCAGTTCCACCACGTGCGCGTCGTAAAAGTACAGCCCGGTGACGGCGTAGCCGCTTTTGGGGCGGGCGGGTTTTTCTTCGAGCGAAAGCACTTTGCCCGAGGCGTCGAATTCGGCCACGCCGTAGCGTTCGGGGTCGTTTACGTGGTAGGCGAATACGGTGGCGCCTTCACGCTTGCGCTGCGCGCTCAGCAGCAAGTCCTGGAAGTCGTGCCCGTAGAAAATGTTGTCGCCCAGCACCAGCGCGCTGGGGGCGCCGTCCAGGAATTGTTCGCCAATCAGAAACGCCTGCGCCAGTCCGTCGGGACTGGGCTGCACGGCGTATTGCAGGCGCAGGCCCCACTGGCCGCCATCGCCAAGCAGTTGCGCAAAGCGCGGCGTGTCCTGCGGCGTGCTGATGACCAGGATGTCGCGGATGCCCGCCAGCATGAGCGTGCACAGCGGGTAATACACCATGGGTTTGTCGTAGACGGGCAGCAGTTGCTTGCTCATGGCCAGCGTGGCCGGGTGCAGCCGGGTGCCGGAGCCGCCAGCCAGAAGAATGCCTTTGCGTGGTGGGATCGTCATTTCAGGGAAAACCAATCAGGGGTTGGGTTGGCTGCTGCCGCCGCCACCGTCACTGGTCAGGGCCAGGATTTCTGCCAGCGTGCGATCGACACCGCTTTGCCAGTGGGGCAGGCGCAGATCAAAGGCGGCTTGCAGTTTGCCCGTTGCCAGGCGCGAATTGGCGGGCCGGCGCGCGCTGGCGGGGTACGCGGCGGCGCAAACGGGCTGCACGTCGCGCACGGCCAGGGGCAGTGCGAGCGCGCGCGCTTGCGCGAAGATGTGGCGCGCGTAGGCGTGCCAGTTGGTCTCGCCCGCCGCCGCCAGGTGGTAGATGCCGCCCAGCGCCGGATTGGCGCGCGCGCGGCGCAGCGCGTGCGCGGTGACGTCGGCAATCAGTTCAGCGCCCGTGGGCGCGCCGTACTGGTCGGCAATGACTTGCAGCCGCTCCTTCTCGCGCCCCAGGCGCAGCATGGTGCGGATGAAATTGCCGCCGCGCGCGGCGTGCACCCAGCTTGTGCGAAAAATCAGGTGCTGGCAGCCGCTGGCCTGGATGGCCTGCTCGCCCGCGAGCTTGGTGCGGCCATACACGCTCAGCGGGCCGGTGGCGTCGCCCTCTTGCCAGGGCCTCTGGCCGCTGCCGTCAAAAACGTAGTCGCTGCTGTAGTGCACCAGCCACGCGCCCAGCGCGGCGGCTTCGCGCGCCAGTGCGGCGGGCGCTTCGGCGTTGACGCGCCACGCCAGATCGGCCTGGCTTTCGGCCTTGTCCACGGCGGTGTAGGCCGCCGCGTTGACGATGACCGCGGGCCGCACGGCGCGCACGGTGGCGGCCAGTTGCGCCGCATCGCCCAGATCGCCGCACAGCGCCGCGCCGCGCGCGTTGTCGCCTGCCACTGCCGTTGCCGCCGCGCCTTGCCTGCCCAGCGCCAGCACGTCATCCAGCGGGGCCAGCGCGCGCTGCAATTCCCATCCAAGCTGGCCGTTTTTGCCCAGCAGCAAAATGGGGCCGCGCGGCATCATCAAGCGCCCGCCTTCGCGCTGGCCGCGCCGTAGTGTTGGCTCACCCAGGCGCGGTAGGCGCCCGATTGCACGTCGCGCACCCAGTCCGGGTGCGCCAGATACCACTGCACGGTTTTGCGCATGCCGGTGGCAAAGGTCTCGGCGGGCTTCCAGCCCAGTTCGCGCTCGATCTTGCGCGCGTCGATGGCGTAGCGGCGGTCGTGTCCGGGGCGGTCTGGCACGTGGGCAATCAGCGCGCGGTGGCTTTGCCCGCCGGGGCGCGGCTCCAGTGCGTCGAGCAAATCGCACACGGTGTGCACGACGCAGAGGTTGGTTTGCTCGTTGCAGCCGCCCACGTTGTAGGTCTCGCCCACGCGACCGGCTTGCAGCACGCGGCCAATGGCGCGGCAGTGGTCGGCAACGAACAGCCAGTCGCGCACCTGCTGGCCGTCGCCGTACACGGGCAGGGGGCGGCCCGCCAGCGCGTTGACGATGGTCAGCGGAATGAGCTTTTCCGGAAAGTGGTACGGCCCGTAGTTGTTGGAGCAGTTGGTGGTCAGCACGGGCAGGCCGTGTGTGTGGTACCAGGCGCGCACCAGGTGGTCGCTGGCGGCCTTGCTGGCGCTGTACGGGCTGTTGGGCGCGTGCGGATGGCCCTCGGTAAAAGCGGGCGCGCCGGGCGCGAGGCTGCCGTACACCTCGTCGGTGGACACGTGCAGGAAGCGAAAGCTGGCCTTGTCCGCCGCGTCCAGATCGCTCCAGTAGGCGCGCGCAGCCTCCAGCAAGCGGTAAGTGCCCACCACGTTGGTGGCGATGAACCCGTCCGCGTCGCGAATGGAGCGGTCCACATGGCTTTCGGCGGCCAGATTGACGATGGCGCGTGGCCGGTACGCGCGCAGCAATTGCCCCACCAGGGCTGCGTCGCCAATGTCGCCTTGCACGAACACGTGGCGCGCGTCGCCTTCGAGCGACTTGAGGTTCGCCAGATTGCCCGCGTAGGTGAGTTTGTCGAGGTTGAGCACCGGCTCGTCGCAGCCAGCCAGCCAGTCCAGCACGAAGTTGCTGCCAATAAAGCCAGCGCCCCCGGTCACGAGGATCATGAATTCTCCAGCACCACGGGCCGCGCCCGCCCGGCGCGCGCGCCGGGTGCGCAAAAAGCCCAAAACCGTGATTATTTCACGCCGCCCGCCCGCAATGACGGAGAAAACAGCACCTTGCCGCCAACGGCAGGGGCGGGTTTCACCCCCCTGCAGACACACGCGCCGGGGGCACGAGCGGCTTGCCCACAGCGCGCGGCTTCTTTGCCTTTTCTTCTCTCCCACTGGCGGGGGAGATGTCCCGGCGGGGACGACAGAGCGTGAGTGCAACACCGATCAAGCGCTGCGCTTTGCATGGCAGAACCCCTCACCCAACCCTCTCTCCTAGAGGGGCGAGGGTAAAGAATACAAATGCGCCGCGCTTGCCCAAGATGGCGAGGGCCAATGGATGGATGCGCCGCTTGCCTTCCTCTCTCTCCCTTCAAGGGAGAGAGTGCCCCGGCAGAGCGAGAGAGCAACCGTGTTTGTTGTCAAGCGTTTTTATCGTAAAGCGTTCTCCTTTCCGCACGGACAGCACGCTGCCTCTAGTATGCCAACGAATTTTTCTAGCACTGCTTCAGTCATTTTTCACAATCCCTTCCTTGCAAAAGACGGGCTTGGTGCCCAGGCAACCGTTCGGGTTGATGTGAAAAAACCGGCTGGACGCTTCTGGTTCTCTCGCGGAATCATCGCTGTTCCAAGGGTGTAACGAACGATCCAGCCGGGCCGCTCAAACAGCAGCAATTAAGCGTTTTTGCGCTCCGGATGCGAACCTCGTGAAAATCAAGTAAAACGCCATTCCATGCCTGTGCCGCCATGGATGGCGTACTCAAAGGTGATTTGCAGGCCTTCTTCACGCGAAAAAGCCGTGTTGCAGACAGATGTTCCAACCTAGTGTTGCGCCAGTTCAGTCAATCGCAGCCAGCCTTGGCCGTCGGTGTCGATGCTGGCGGGAACGGTCAATTTGGCACTTCCCATGGGGGAGTATCCAGCCGGGCGCTGTGGCGTAGCGGAAAAAATCTGCGTCTGTTTCTGTATGTAATGGAGATGGCGGCGTGTACGGGGGCTATGCCCCAGGCCGTGCAGGCCATGGCCGCTGTCATAAGAATGCGGGCTAGTTTGTGGAAAGATTGTGTATATGAAAAACAGTAATCAGCAGATTGTTTTAATGAATTATTTTTTATAATTGCCGATTGCCGCTTATATCAGCAGTTGAGAAATAAAGTCCAGCGGTCCCGGAATTTATTTCTGATGTGTTGCCATCTAACATGGGAACTGACTCCTGTCAAATGAGTACTATCAAGGTAAAGAACCTGCTTGCTGCCTTTGGGGGGTGCGCAAGCTCCTTGCCCGGATGAGGAGCATGGCTGACTGCTGTGCAACACCGCCAGAGCCACTTGGACAGGACACTTGCCCGTCACCGGGTTGGAACACGATCACAAACAACAGGTTCAGTGGGCGCCTTTGGCCTTTGCCACTTCTTCATGCGTCCGGTCTGCGTCGCGTTGAGCAGTGCGGCAACACAGGGGAACAAGATCGGCGGATCGGCGCGGAGCCAAAACACGCATGCCATGCTAGCAGCGTTTTCGCGTTTTGCAAC
>JAISNB010000015.1 GCA_031276435.1 Burkholderiaceae bacterium
GCCGCAAGTGCTGGCGCGCTACGCGCTCCATCAAATTCAGGTGGCCGACTCGCCCCACTGCGGTGCCATGCACTGGCACAGTGCCAGAGCCGATCAGGTGCAGTGCGAAAGACAAACACATCCCCACTACTGGCGGCACGCCATGCGCCAAGAAAGCTCTGATTAACCGTCATTGCGAGGGCGCAGCCCCTCGCAATGACGGCGATTTTGTCCACCTTTTTGCGTGCGTGGAAAACTCCCCCTCTCTCCCCCAACGGGGGCGAGGGGGCAATATGCTCTCTCCACTTGTGGAGAGGGGCGGGGGATGAGGCTGGGGGCGAGGGGGAAAGATACAAATGCGCCGCGCTTGTGCAAGGGGGCAAGAGGCAATGGATGGATGCGTCGCTTGCCTTCCTCTCTTCCTTTTAGGGAGAGAGTACCCCAGCAGGGGCGAGAGAGGGTGGGCAAAAAACAACACACACCTATTAAAAAGCGGGACTATTTCACACTTTCCGTGTTTTTTACGCTTTCGCTCCTCTCCGCCTGTTGCAAAACGCGGGAATGCTGCTAGCATGGCATGCGTGTCTTGGCCCCGCGCCGATGCCAATCATGCTCTCCTGTTGCCGCGCCGCCCACCGCAGCGCAACGCACACAGGGCGCATGAGGAAGCGGCAAAGGCCAAAGGCACATCCACCGAAGAACCTGTCTTGTTCCAACCCGGCGACGGGCAAGCGCCCTGTCCGGGTGGCTCTGGCGGTGTTGCGCAGCCAGAGCCTTGCTCCTCATCCGGGCAAGGCGCTTGCGCAACGCCCAAAGGCGGCAAGCAGGTTCTTCACCTTGATGGCACTCATTTAGCAGAAGTCAGTTCCTATGAAAAATAGCAACATGTCAGAAATAAATTCCGAAAGCTCTGGACTTTGTTCTTCAACCGCTGGTATAATCGGCAATCGGCAATCGGCAATCGGCAATCGGCAATCGGCAATCGGCAATCGGCAATATAAAAATTTGTAATAATATTTTCAAAAAATTCGCTGATAGCCAATATATAAAATCTTTCTGCAGACTGGCCCGCGCTTTACTCACAGCGGCCATGGCTTGCGCGGCCTGGAGCACAGCCCCCGCACACGCCGCCATTTCCATCACAGAAACAGACGCGGATTCTTTGCGCTACGCCACAGCGCCCGGCTGGACGATCATGAGCGGGGCAACACCATCACCTCCCGCACCAGCGGGAACTGTTGCCGTGCCGTCCTATTTGACTGCTGGCGGCATTGACCCCGCGGACGATGGCTGGCTGCGGCTGACAGAGGCTGTGAGCTACCAGCATGGAACCGCCGTTTATAACACAGCCTTTTCGTCTGCGGAAGGCCTGCAAATTACCTTCGATTACGCTGCTTATGGTGGCAATGAGGCCGATGGGATTTCGTTTTTTCTGATCGACGGCAATACCACCAATCCCACCATGGGCGCTCACTTTGGATATCTACCAAGAGCACCTAATGTTGAACCCGGCGTGACCAATGGTTACATGGGCGTTGTGCTGAATGAATACGCGGGTTGCGATAGCCAACCCCCGACCGTTCCACCTTGTCAATACGACCATGTGGCTGTGGTTGGCGCGGGCAGTCTCTACGGCGGCTTTACTGGCCTGCATGCAGTCCCTCTGGCTGGCACGGCTGTAGGGAAAATCGCGCCCGTTGACCGCGCGCGCATTGTGCGCGTCACCATTTCACCCGTGACACCTGCCACGCTTTATCCAAAGGTGACGGTGGAAATCGATCCCAATGATGGCGTCACAGGATTTGTCAAGCTGATTGATGCCTTTTCGCTGGCTGGCAATGGAGCGGTACCCAAGACCTTCAAAATGGGCTTTGGTGCCAGCACGGGTGCCCGAAAGCACATTCACGAAGTGCGCATTCGGAGCGCGAAAACGCTGGTCAGTGCCGTTCCTGCGCTTGAGCAAAGCACGCTTGGCGCGTTGGCAGTACTGCTGGCGCTTTTGACACTGCCCGCGCTGCGCCGCTGCTTGAACGGTTGACGGTTTGACGAGTGCGGTTTGCGTGCGCAGAAAATCCCCCCACCCTGACCCTCTCCCCCATAAATGGGGGAGAGGGGAAGAAGAATATAAACTATAGACGGGGCGTTCCTATCCCTGTCATTGCAAGGAGTGCGAAACACGACGTGGCAATCATCCATACAGTTTTCATTTAGCACCCTTTTCATTTGTGCCGCGTGGAAGAATCCCCCCACCCTGCCCACCCAAAAGGGAGCGAGGGAATGAATAGGTACACTTGCGCGCGCGTGGAAGCAGTAGTGGATTGCCATGGGCCTGCGGCGCTCGCAATGACGGGGTTTTGTGGGCATGTGAATAAGTCCAGCGAGCCTGTCGCCCTTAATGACAAGGAGATGCGCTATGTTTTGCGCGGGAGTCCCCCTCACCCGGCGCTTCGCGCCACCCTCTCCCCAAGGGGCGAGGGAAAAAGAATATGAATGCGCAGCGCAGAACCCCTTACCCTCTCCGACAAAGGGGGACGAGGGCAATAAAGAGAGGTGCGCTCCCTCTCCGTCATTGCGAGGAGTTTAGGTATTTTTATTAATGACAAAACACCCTCTCCCAAAGGGACAAGGGACAAACAATGAAATGCGGTGCGTTTCAAATGCGCACCGCAATTTTTGTTTTTGCCATCGGAAAGAAAGAACGCTGCGCATATGCGCGGGCGCGGCGGGTTCAAACGCCATTGAGCATTGAGCAGGCGCCCTCAGGCCGCGGCCAGCAGGCGTTGGGTGTAGGGGTGTTCGGGGGCTGTCAGCACTTGCAGCGCGGGGCCGGATTCGACCACTTGTCCGTCTTTGAGTACCAGCACCTCGTGGGCCATGGCGCGCACCACGTCCACGTCGTGCGTGATCAGCAGGTACGCCAGGCCGCGTGATTTTTGCAGTTGTTGCAGTAATTGCAGCAGTTGTTTTTGGATGGTGACGTCGAGCGCGCTGGTCGGTTCGTCCAGCACCAGCAGCGCCGGGTCGACGATGAGGGCGCGCGCCAGGGCAATGCGCTGGCGCTGGCCACCAGAGCATTCGTGGGGATAGCGCGCCAGAAGGCCGGGCAGCGCGGCTTCGGTCAGACCGACATCGGCCAGTGCCTGGCGCACGCGGCTGGCGCGCTGCTCTGCCGTGACGTGGGGTGCGTGGACGCGCAGGCCTTCGCCCACGATTTCTTCTATGGTCAGGCGCGGCGAGAGCGAGGAAAAGGGGTCCTGGAACACCACTTGCACCATGCGGCGCAAGGGCCGGTCGGCGGCGGATTGGTGCCGCCAGGCGCGCCCGGCCACTTGCAGTTGGCCGTCAAAGGGCAGCAGTCCCAGGGCAGCCAGCGCCAGGGTGGATTTGCCAGAGCCTGATTCGCCGATGACGCCCAGTGTGCGGCCCGGCGCGAGCGTGAAACTGGTGGGACGCAGCGCGGCAAAACGGCCTTTTTTGAACCAGCCGCGCAGGCCTGGCAGGCGGGCGGGGTAGTTCACGCCAAGCGCCTGGGCCGCCAGCACGGGTGGCGACGGCGGCGTGGTGTCTGGCGCGGCGGCGGTGGCGGCGACGTTTTCCGCCACGTCGCGCTCGGGTCGGCTGGCCAGCAGGCATTGGGTGTAGGGATGTTCGGGCGCGGAGAAAATGCGGGCCACGCTGCCTTGCTCGAGCAGGCGGCCTTTTTCCATGACGAGTACGCGGTCGGCAAAGCGGTGCACCAGATTCAAGTCGTGCGTGATGAGCAGCACGGCCATGCCGGTTTCCTGTTGCAGCGCGGCCAGCAGGTCCAGGATTTGGCCGCGCAGGCTGACATCGAGCGCGGTGGTGGGTTCGTCAGCCAGCAGCAGGCGCGGCTGGCGCGCCAGCGCCATGGCGATCATGGCTCTCTGGCGCTGTCCGCCCGAGAGCTGGTGCGGGTAGGCCCGCGCGCACCGGGCCGGTTCGGCGATGCCGGTTTTGCCCAGCAGTTCCATGGTTTGCTGCCACGCGCGCTCGGGCGCCAGTGTTTTTTGAAGCCGCAGCGCCTCGACAATTTGCGCGCCCACGGTCATCAGCGGGTTGAACGCGGTCATCGGCTCCTGGAAGATCATGGCGATGTCGCTGCCGCGCAGCGCGCGCAGGCGCGCTTCGGGCAAGCTGAGCAGATCGAGCGCCGCGGCGCTGCCAGCGCCGCCAAGCCAGGCCTGTCCGCTGGCGCGCGCGCCATGCAAAAGCCCGAGCAAGGCCAGCGCGGTGAGGGTTTTGCCCGAGCCTGATTCGCCCACCAGCGCCAGTTTTTGCCCGGCTTGCAGATCAAACGACACGCCTTGCACCACGGGTTTGCCAGCGGCAAAGGCGATGCCGAGATCGCGCACGCGCAACAGTGGCGCGGCGGCGGCCATGGCGGTGTCGGCGGCGGTGGTGTTGATGGCGGCGCTCATGCGTCGGCCTTGCGCGGATCGAGCGCGTCGCGCAGCGCGTCACCCATGAAGGTCAGCAGCATCAGCGTGAGCACGAGCACGCCAAAGGTGGACAGCGAGATCCACCACGCATCAATGTTGTTTTTGCCCTGATTGAGCAGCTCGCCCAGGCTGGGCGTGCCCGGCGGTACGCCCAGGCCCAGGAAGTCCAGCGAGGTGAGCGCCAGAATGGCGGCGCTCATGCGAAAGGGCAGGAAGGTGACCACCGGCGTCAGGCTGTTGGGCAGGATGTGGCGCCAGATGATTTGCCAGCCCGGCACGCCAAGCGCGCGTGCGGCTTTCACGTAATCGAGCTGGCGGTTGCGCAGGAATTCGGCGCGCACGTAGTCGGCCAGACCCATCCAGCCGAACAGCGCCAGCAGCACCACCAGCAGGCCCACGCTGGGCGCCAGGATGGCCGAGAAGATGATGAGCAGGTACAACTCTGGCATGGAAGCCCAGATTTCCGTAAAGCGTTGCAGCGCCAGATCGGTTTTGCCGCCCAGGTAGCCTTGCAGCGCGCCCGCGGCAATGCCCAGCGTGGTGCCCGCGATGGTCAGCACCAGGGCAAACAGCACGCTGAGCCGAAAGCCGTAGATCAGTTGCGCCAACAAATCGCGCCCGCGGTCGTCCGTGCCGAGCCAGTTGGCGCGCGAAGGCGGCGCCGGATTGGGCGCTGGCGCGAAGTAGTTGATGGTTTTGGCGCCGTAGGGATTGGGCGGGAAGATGGCCCAGTTGCCGGGCCGGGACAATTGGGCGCGGATGAACGGATCGAGGTAATCCGTTTCGGTGGCAAAGTCGCCGCCAAAGGTTTTTTCAGGGTAGCTTTGCACCAGCGGCCAGTAAAACCGGTCCTCGTAGCGAACCAGCAGCGGTTTGTCGTTGGAGACGATTTCCGCCAGCAGGCTCAGCGCCACCAAAAGGGCAAAGAGCACCAGGCTCCACCACCCCAGCCGGTTGCGCCTGAAGCGCCGCCATGCCCTGCGCGCGGGCGAAAGCGATGGCGGCGGCGGCAAAGCGGGTGGCGCGCCGGTGGTGGTGGCCACCGCGTGATCGGTTGTCATGGGTGGGCTGGAGAACCGGATTTTCGCGGTGACGACATGGTGGTGGCGGCGCTGCTGCGTGGTGCGGCGGGAGGCCTTTTTACAGCATCTTCATTTTCTGGGCCGCTTCGGTCAGCTCGTCGCGGAATTTGGGATGCGCGATGGCGATCAGCGCGCGCACCCTCTCGCGCGCCGTGCGGCCACGCAGTTGTGCCACGCCGTATTCGGTGACCACGTAGTTGACGTCGTTCTTGGTGGTGCTCACCAGCGTGCCCGGGCTGAGCACGGGCTGGATGCGCGAGATGGCGTCGTCCTTGGCCGTGGAGGGCATCACGATGAACGATTTGCCGCCGCGCGAGCGGTTGGCCGCGCGCACGAAGTCGCTTTGCCCGCCCGTGCCCGAATACGGTTTGAAGCCCAGGCTTTCCGATCCGCACTGGCCCGCAAAATCGATTTGCATGGTGGCGTTGACGGAAATGAGGTTGTCGTTCTGCCCGGCCAGATACGGGTCGTTGGTGAAATCGGCCGGGTGCATTTCCATGGCCGGGTTGCGGTTCATGAACTGGTAGAGCTTTTTGGAACCAAGCGCAAATGTGGCCAGCATCTTGCCCGGCAGGTAGTTCTTGCGCCGGTTGGTCACCACGCCCGCTTCCAGCAGCGAGAGAATGCCGTCGCCGATCATCTCGGTGTGGATGCCCAGGTCTTTCTTGTCGGTCAGTTGCAGCACCACCGCGTCGGGAATGCCGCCGTAGCCGATTTGCAGCGTGGCGCCGTCGGGGATCATGTCAGCCACGTATTTGCCGATGGCTTTTTGCACGTCGCCAATCTTGGGCAGGCCCACTTCGAGGATGGGCGATTCATCTTCCACCAGCGCGCTCACCTGCGAGATGTGCACATGGCAATTGCCATAGGTGAAAGGCACGTTGGGGTTGACTTCGAGCACGACGACGCGGGCCTTTTTCAGCGCCGCCATGGTGTAGTCGGTGCCCAGGCTCAACGCAAAGTAGCCGTGCGAGTCCATGGGCGAGGCCATGCTGAACACCACGTCCACCGGCATCAGGCCCTGCTCGATCATGGCGGGCACTTCCGAAAAGCAGTTGGGCCACCAGTCGATCCAGCCCTCTTGCGCGCCCGATCGCGTGGGGCTGTTGAGGAAATAGGCCGCGTGGCGCACGTTGCCCAGCGTTGCGGCGTCCATGTATTCGTAGCTGCGCATGGGCAGGATTTGCGAAACCTTCACGTCCCTGAAGTCGTGCCGCTGCTGCGACAGGGCCGTCAATAGCGTGGGCGGCTCGCCCACGCCGGTGGGCACGACGATGGTGTCGCCGTTTTTCACCAGCTTGACCGCATCGGCGGCGGACGCGCGTTTTTGCTTGTAGGTTGCATCAAAACTCGGCATGCTATGTCTCCTGTTGTGAAAAAAATGGGCCGTCAGACTGTATCGGACTGTATCAGTCAAACTTGACGCGCGGATCCACCCACACGTAGCACAAGTCTGACACGAGTTTGGTGAGCAGCCCGATCAGCGTAAACAGATACAGGGTGCCAAGCACCACGGGGTAGTCGCGCCGGATCACGCTCTCGTAGCTCAGCAGCCCCAGCCCGTCCAGCGAGAACAGCGTCTCGATGAGCAAGGCGCCCGTGAAGAACGCGCCCACAAAGGCCGCCGGAAAGCCGGTGACCAGGGGAATCATGACATTGCGCAGCACGTGCCGCCACAGCACCTGCCGCTCGCCCAGCCCCTTGGCGCGCGCCGTCAGCACGTATTGCTTGCGGATTTCTTCCAGGAAAGCGTTTTTGGTGAGCATGGTGACCACGGCAAAGCTGCCCAGCACCATGGCTGTTACGGGCAGCGTGATGTGCCACAGGTAATCGACAATCTTGCCGCCCAGGCTGAGCGCGTCCCAGTTGGCCGAAGTCAGCCCGCGCAGCGGAAACCACTGCAACTGGCCGCCAAAAATCACCAGCAGCGCCACGCCAAGCACAAAGCCCGGAATGGCGTAGCCCGTCAGCACGATCAGCGTGGTGATCCAGTCAAAGCGCGTGCCTGCGCGCACGGCCTTGGCAATGCCCAGCGGAACGCTGATGCCGTAGCTGAGGAAAAACGTCCACAACCCCAGGCTGACCGATACGGGCAGCTTCTCGCGGATGAGTGTCCAGACATCCTTGTTCTGGAAAAAGCTCTGGCCCAAATCAAAGCGGGCAAAGTTCTTGAGCATGATCCAGAACCGCTCGGGTGCCGGTTTGTCAAAGCCGTACAGCGCCTTGATTTGCGCCAGCCGCTTTTCGTCGACGCCCTGCGCGCCGCGGTAAGACAGCGACCCGCCTTCAGCCGCGCGGCCAGCGCCCGCCTTGGCCTCGGCCAGGTACTGCTCCACCGGCCCGCCCGGCACGAACTGGATGACCACAAAAGTGAGCAGCAGCACCCCCAGCAGCGTGGGGAGCATCAGCAAAATGCGTTTGAGAATGTAGGCGAACATGGCGCTTTCTTATTTGCTCCACCAGGTTTGCACAGCCCAGGCCTCGGCGCGGAAATACGCGGGCACCACGGCGGGCGGCTGCAAGCGCCGCGCGTTGTAGGCCACGCGGTGCACGGGCGAAAACCATTGCGGCAGCAGGTAGTGGGAATGCGCAATCACGCGCTCCAGCGCGCGGCAGGCGGCCAGAAAGTCGGCCTTCGTCCGGGCTGAAACCATGTGGCCGATCAGGCTGTCCACAGCCGGGTTTTTGACCCCGGCCAGATTGCCGGAGTCTGGCGTGTCGGCGGCCTGACTGCCAAACAGGTCGGCGTATTCCTGCCCGGGATTGAGCGCGCCCGGATAGGCGATGGAGGTGATGTCGAAATCGAACTTCTGCAACCGCTGCTGGTACAGCGCGAAGTCCACGGGCCTGAAAAGAAGCTGGATGCCGAGCTTTTCCAGATTGCGCATCCACGCCGCGACCACGCGCACGCCCGATTCCTGGCTGTCCAGGTATTCGAGCACCATGGCCTGGCCCTGTGCGTTGCGCAGCGCGCCGTCCTGCACCGTCCAGCCCGCTTCGCGCAGCAGTTGTTGCGCTTGGCGCAGGTTTTGGCGCAAGCCGTTTTCGTCGCCATCGGTGCGCGGCGGCGTGTAGGCCGGGCCGAAGGCGGCAGGCTCGATGTGCGCGCGCCAGGGATTCATCAGCGCCAGTTGATCCGCGTCGGGCAGCCCCCGGGCGGCGCAATCGGTATTGCCAAACAGGCCCTGCACGCGCTGGTACGCGTTGTAGAACATCTGCCGGTTCATCCACTCGTAGTCGATGGCCAGCCCCAGCGCCTGGCGCACGCGCACATCTTCAAGCATGGGGCGGCGCGCGTTGAGCACGTAGCTCTGGAATCCCGTGGGCAACTGGTGGCTGAATTCGCCCTTGACCAGTTCACCCGAATCAAAGCGTTTGCCTCTGACGCGCCGCGCCCAGTCGCCCGCCGAGTAGAAAGCCATCAGGTCGAATTCGCCCGCCTTGAGCGCCTCCAGCCGCGCCGTGTTGTCGCGGTAGATTTTGACCAGGACGCGATCAAAGTTGTACATGCCGCGCCGCGCGCCCAGATCGCGCGCCCAGTAGCTGGCGTCGCGCACGTAGGTGATGTCCTTGCCGAATTTCACCGGCCCGATGCGGTAGGGGCCAGAACCTATGGGCGTGTCCATCACCACTTGGTCGAACGGCTTGCCCGCGCCCCATTTGTGGCTGAAAACCGGCAGGCCACCCACGGTGAGCGGCAGCTCGCGGTTGGGTGCCCTGAAGCGGAAACGCACCGTGTGCGCGTCGAGCACGTCCACCCCGGCCACATCGATCAGCAGGCTTTTGTAGCCGGGCGCGGCGTGCGGCCCGATGAGCGTGTCGTAGCTGTGCTTGACATCGCGCGCCAGCACCGCGTCGCCATTGTGAAAGAGGGCCTCGCGCCGCAGCCTGAAAGTGGCCGAGAGTCTGTCCGGGGCCACCTGCACATCCTCGGCCAGCAGGCCATAGCCCGCACCCGGCTCGTCCAGCGAATCGGTCAGCAGGCTGTCGAACATCAGCTCGGCCAGATACGCGGGCGCGTTGCCCTTGATGGTGAACGGGTTGTATTTGTCGAAGGTGGAGACGCGCAGGTTGCTCACCAGCCGGATTTCGCCGCCCCGGGGCGCGTCGGGGTTGACGAAATCAAAGTGCCCGAATTGCGGCGGGTATTTCAGATCGCCCCACAGCGCGTAGCCGTGCGCCGCCCGGGCGACGACGGGCGTCAAAAGCAAACACATCCAGACCAGCAAAATGGCGCGCATGCGACAATTCTGCCGCTGATTTTCGAGGAACCCACGCATATGACAAACAACCCGAGCGGAATTCTGGCCGGCAAAAAATTCCTGATTACCGGAGTTTTGAGCAATCGCTCCATTGCCTACGGCATTGCCAGGGCCTGCCGCGCCCAAGGCGCGCAGTTGGCCTTCAGCTACGTGGGCGAACGCTTTCGCGAGCGTATCACCGAATTTGCCGCCGAGTTCGGCTCCGATCTGGTCTTTGATTGCGACGTGGCCGACGACGCCCAGATTGAACGCCTGTTTGCCGGTCTGGCCGCCCGGTGGGGCCGCTTTGACGGCTTTGTGCACAGCATTGGCTTTGCCCCGCGCGAGGCCATCGCCGGAAACTTTTTTGACGGCCTCTCGCGCGAGAACTTTCGCACCGCGCACGACATCAGCGCCTACAGCTTTCCCGCCATGGCCAAGGCGGCGCTGCCGCACCTGAGCGATAAGGCAGCGCTGCTCACGCTCAGCTACCTGGGCGCTGTGCGTGCCATTCCCAACTACAACACCATGGGGCTGGCCAAAGCCAGTCTGGAAGCCAGTGTGCGCTACATGGCCGAAGCCCTGGGCGGCAAGGGCATCCGCGTCAACGGCATCAGCGCCGGTCCCATCAAAACGCTGGCGGCCAGCGGCATCAAGGACTTCGGCAAACTGCTGGGCTATGTGGCCAGCGCCGCGCCGCTGCGCCGCAACGTGACCATTGACGACGTGGGCAACGCAGCCGCGTTTTTGCTGTCGGATCTGGCTGCGGGCATCACCGCCGAAATCACCTATGTGGACGGCGGCTTCAGCCAGACCGCTGGCCTGAGCGCGGACATGCTGGGCGGTGGCGGCCAGTCATCCGCATGACCAGCATCCGGTTTTGACGCATTAAAAAAACACATTTCACAGGGAGTTTTCTTTTGACCACGACGGGCGGCTTTTTCAAAAAACACTTTCCAGGCCAGCGCGGCGCCAG
>JAISNB010000044.1 GCA_031276435.1 Burkholderiaceae bacterium
CTGGCGACAGACTACTCGGGCAAAGGCATTCGCATCAACGCGGTTTGCCCCGGCTACATCGACACGCCGCTGCTCGACCACCTGCCGCCCGAAGTCAAACAGGCCCTGGCCAAGCTGCACCCGGTGGGCCGACTGGGCAGGCCTGAAGAAGTCGCCGCCGTGGTGCTTTTCCTGGCCAGTGACGAGGCATCGTTTGTCACCGGCTCCTCACTGCTGGTGGACGGCGGCTACACCGCGCAATGATTGGTACAAGCCGCTTGCGCCTTCGGAAAATCGCGCAAGCAGCGCCTTTGCCGGGATTGCTCCGCAAGGCGCCAAACGCAGCCGGGACAAGGCTTTGCAGCAATACCACAAAGCGTCCGACACGGCGCTCTTGCAAAAGAGAAACGCAAACAGGCCCCAAGGCAGCGCGCCCGTGCACGCAGCTTGTGGAGCCTTCAATTTCTGACGCGGCGGCGCAGCGCGGGCAGGGTCAAAAGCGCCAACATGGCAGCCAGCGCGCCCAGCGTGCTTTGGCCCAGTGCGGGAATGGATTTGACGGTGCGTCTGATGCGCACCTCGTGCACGTTGTTCGAGCCGCCCGTGCTGGCGCTGAAACCCAGCTTGAACGTCGCGGGCGGGCTGGGCAGTTTGAGGGCCGGGATCACCGTGACAAAGTTCGTGCCCTTGCCGGTAGGATCGATTTCCACGGTCAACGTTGGCTCAGGCTTGGCAACTGAAACGGCTGAAAGGGTAATGCGCACAGTTTGCGCATTTGCGCGATCCAGTGTTGAAACTTGCAGCCCGAAGCTGGACAGGGGAACCGATGCCAGCAGGGGAAAGCCGCTGACAAGGTTGCCCGCGCCGCGCACAGTGACGCTCTGCGGGTTGGGCATACAAGGAATGGTGCAACCGTTGCCAATGTTCGAGTTGGAAAAACCGCCCCATTCATCCAGCCCAATGCCCACATAGCCACCGGTCACGCCGGGCACCGACGGAGAAGGCACTGCCGCATACCCCAAAGTGGCAGAGTGATAACCCAACGTGGGGTTGGTGGTATTGCCATCGAGCAGGTAGAACGCGAGTCCATCGGCTTTGCTGCCGCCGTAAGCGGCGTAATCAAAAGTGATTTGCAGGCCTTGCGCGGAAGAAAAGGGCTTGTTGTAGACGGCGGTTCCAACCTGCTCGTCTACATTTTGAGTCAGCCGCAGCCAGCCTTCGCCTTCGGCATCGTCGCCCGGATTGGGGCCAGCGGTCAAATGGGGCGTCCAGGTTCCGGTTCCTGCTGCGCCCATGAGCTTCCACTCGGGCGGCAGTGTGGAGTTGAGAAAGGCCTCTTCAATGGAGAATGCGGCGGCGCGTGCGGGGACGGCAATGCCCCAGGCCGCGCAGGCCACAGCGGCTGCGAGCAGACCGCGCTGCAAGAAGGTCGATTTCGGATTCATTTTTTCCCAATCATGTGCGTCGTTGAACAAGGCAACGCGCGGCACTGGAGAGGCAGCGTAGCAGAAGCGGCGCGAAAATTCCATGATCCGAAGAGGCTGTCAGCAAAAAATCCCAAAAAATGAGAAATAAGTCACACTTTTGAAGTGCGCGCGATGTTGCATTTACACATCAAAACGCAGGGTTTGCACGCCTTGCGGCGTGCCCAGCAGGCAGATTTGCGCGCGCTGGTGCGCAAAGATGCCCACGGTGACGACGCCGGGCCATTGATTGACGGCGCTTTCAAAGGCCAGCGGGTCGGTGATGCGCAGGCCGCTGACGTCCAGGATGTGCTGGCCGTTGTCGGTAATCAGGGGCTGGCCGTTTTTCAGGCGCAGTGTGGCTTGGCCTTGCGCGCCGCATACGCCAGCGGCAAACTGGCGCGCGATGCGGCTGGCGGCCATGGGGATGACCTCTACCGGCAGCGGGAAGTTGCCCAGTACGGGAACGCGCTTGGATGCGTCGGCAATGCAGATGAACCGGCGCGCCAGCGCGGCGACGATTTTCTCGCGCGTGAGCGCCGCGCCGCCGCCTTTGATCATGCAGCCGCGCGGGTCGATTTCGTCGGCGCCGTCCACGTACAGGGCCAGCGCCTGGACTTCGCTGGCGTCAAATGTTGCGATGCCGGCTGCGCGCAGCAGGGCGGTGGATGCGTCCGAACTGCTGACTGCGCCTTTGACGGGCACTTTCATGCCAGCGAGCAAGCGGATGAAGTGGTTGACCGTGGAGCCTGTGCCCACGCCCACGATTTCCCCGGGCGTTACGTATTCGAGCGCGGCCTGGGCGGCCATGGCCTTGAGCGCATCTTGCGTCATTTGCGACAATTCTCCGGTTGGTTCGATCAAAAGGCATTATCTGATGGCATGGTTTCCATACGGCCTGGCACGGCCTTTTTTGTTCAGCCTGGATGCCGAGACGGCGCACGCGCTGACTGTGGGGCTGCTGGCGCGCGGCCAGGGTGGGCCGCTGCAATGCGCGTGGACGCAGCCGCGCGTGCAAGACGCGGTGACGCTGGCGGGGCTGCGCTTTCCCAACCGCGTGGGGCTGGCCGCTGGTTTGGACAAGAACGGCTGTTGCGTCGACGCGTTTGCCGCCATGGGGTTTGGTTTTATCGAGGCGGGCACGGTGACGCCGCTGCCGCAGCCTGGCAACCCGGGGCCGCGCCTGTTTCGCCTGCCAGCGCGGCGCGCGCTCATCAACCGGATGGGGTTCAACAACGACGGGTTGCAGGCTTTTTTGCACGCCATCGCCAAGTCGCGCCTGTACGGCCAATTGCGCGCGCCTGCCACGGCTGACGCGGCGTCGCCGCAACCGCCACGCCCGCTGCTTGGACTGAACATTGGCAAGAATGCCGCCACGCCCATGGAGCGCGCCATGGACGATTACCTGACGGCGCTCGATGGCGTGTACCCGCTGGCCGATTATGTGGCGGTCAATGTGTCCAGCCCCAACACCCGCAATTTGCGCGATTTGCAGTCCGATGCGGCGCTGGATGCGCTGCTGTCGGCGCTGCAAGCGCGCAGGCAGGCGCTGGCCGGGCAGCATCGGCGGCAAGTGCCGCTGTTTCTGAAGATCGCGCCCGATCTGGACGCCGCGCAGGTGGCCGCCATTGCCAGCGCGCTGCAACGCCATGGCATGGATGGCGTGATTGCCACCAACACCACGCTGGCGCGCGACGCGGTGCAAGGCCTGCCGCATGCCGATGAGGCGGGCGGCCTGTCGGGCAGCCCGCTGCTGGAGGCCAGCAACCGCGTGATTGCCGGGTTGCGCGCGGCGCTCGGGCCACGCTTTCCCATCATTGGCGCGGGCGGCGTGCTCAGCGGACAGGACGCGGCCAGCAAGTTGCAGGCGGGCGCCGATGTGGTGCAGATTTACACCGGCCTGATTTACCGCGGCCCAGCCCTGGTGCGCGAAGCGGCGCTGGCGCTCAAAGGCGAGGCCGCCCGGCGGCAGCAGCAGGCTACGCAAAAAACAGCGCCGTGAGCAGCCAAAAGAGCGGGATCAGAATGGCCCCGCTCCAGAGCATGTAGCCAAAAAAGCCCGGCATGCGCACGCCCTGGTTTTCGGCCATGGCCTTGACCATCAGATTGGGCGCGTTGCCGATGTAGGTGTTGGCGCCCATGAATACGGCTCCGGCCGAGATGGCGGCCAGCGCGCTGGCGTGAGCGCCCATCAGCACAGCGGCGTCGCCCCCTGCCATATTGAAAAACACCAGGTAGGTGGGCGCGTTGTCCAGCAGCGAGCTGAGCAGGCCCGTGGCCCAGAAATACGCCGCCGGGCTGGGCGTGGCTGCGCCAGCGTGGGTGATGGCGCGCACCATGGGCGCAAAAGGCCCGTCCACGCCCGCCTTGAGCATGGCGATGACGGGCGCGATGGTCAAGAAAATGCCTGCAAACAGTTTGGCCACTTCTTGCAGCGGCATCCAGTCAAACTGGTTGGCGTTGCGCACCGCGCGCGGCGTCAGCCAGAGCGAGAGCGCAACGATGAGCAACAGGCCCGCGTCGCGCGCCAGCGCGGGCAGGCCCACGGGTGTGCCAAAAATGTCCAGCGTGACGCGGCTTTGCCACAGGCCAGACAGCAGCGCCAGCCCCACAATGCCAGCGAGCAGCGCGAAATTGAATGCGCCATCCAGCCCCAGGCGCCGCGTATCGGGCGTGGGATCGGGCGCGCCAAGCTCGCCGCGCTGGCGGAAAAAATAACTGTCGATGGCGTAAAACAGCGCCAGCAACAGCGCCAGCGCCAGCAGCATCGGCAGTCCGATGTGGCGCGCCGTCCAGAAGAAATCGACGCCTTTCAGAAATCCGAGGAACAGCGGCGGATCGCCCAGCGGCGTGAGCGCGCCGCCAATGTTGCCGACGATGAAGATGAAGAAAATCACCACGTGCGCGACGTGCTGGCGGTTGTCGTTGGCGCGCAGCAGCGGGCGAATCAGCAACATGCATGCGCCCGTGGTGCCCATCACGCTGGCCAGCGCCGCGCCAATGGCCAGCAGCCCGGTGTTGAGCGCAGGCGATCCGTGCAGATTGCCCTTGACGTAGATGCCGCCCGAAACGGTGAACAGCGCCGCCAGCAAAAGAATGAACGGCAAATATTCGGCCACCAGCGCGTGCGCCAGCATTTCAAGCGCCAGGCTGGCACCAAACGTCCAGGCAAACGGCAGCAGGAAAGCCAGCGTCCAGGCCGCCACGATTTTGCCGAAGTGGCGGTGCCAGAAGATGGGTGCCAGCAGCGGCCCGAACGCGATGCTGAGCAGCAGCGCCGCAAACGGCAGGCCCCATCCAGCGGAAAGGGCGGCACCATCCAGCCCGGCGGCAGCTTGCGCGGGCCAGGTGGTCGCGCCCAGCAGCAACAGCAGCGCAAGGCGTTGCAGCTTGCCCAAACCAGTTGTCGGTCTGAAGTTCACCGGTGCCCAGCCTGTGTGCGTGTGGTGCGGGGCGGCTTGCGCGCGGCGCGCGTTGTGCTAGGCCGGGCGCTCGTTGCGCGCGCCGGGCGCCAGGGCGTGGGCTGCCAGCGCCTTTGGCCCGGGCAGCGGCAAGTCGAACACTTGGCGCAGATAGGCCAGATAGTTTTCGTCGTCGCACATGCCTTTGCCCGGCGAGTCCGATATTTTGGCGACAGGCTGGCCGTTGCAATGGACCATTTTGATGACGATTTGCAGCGGCGTGTAGCCCAGATCGTTGGTCAGGTTGGTGCCCACGCCAAAGGCCAGTTTGCAGCGGCCGCGAAACCGCTGGTAGAGCGCGATGGTGCGCTCGATGGTCAGGCCGTCAGAGAAAATCAGCGTTTTGGTGAGCGGGTCGCAGCGGTTGCGCCGGTAGTGCTCGATCATGCGCTCGCCCCAGTCGAAGGGGTCGCCGCTGTCGTGGCGCGCGCCATCGAAGAGCTTGCAGAAATACATGTCGAAGTCGCGCAAGAAGGCGCTCATGCCGTAGACGTCAGACAGCGCAATGCCCAGATCGCCCCGGTATTCCTGCGCCCATTTGTCGAAGCCGAAGATCTGGCTGTCGCGCAGGCGCGGGCCGAGCGCCTGGCAGGCTTGTAGATATTCGTGCGCCATGGTGCCCAGCGGCGTCAGCCCAAGCTCCATGGCGTACAGCACGTTGGATGTGCCCGCAAATTGCCCCTTGGCGCCCGTGCCCAGGCCAGCGGCCAGGGTGCGCAATATTTCCGCGTGCCAATCGCGCGAAAAGCGCCGGCGCGATCCGTAGTCGGCAATTTTCAGATCTTCCAGCCCCGCGCCCTGAATGCTGGCAATCTTGGCTTGCAGGCGGCGGCGGCCTTCGGCCCAGTCGGGCCGGGGTTGGGTGTTGCGGAAATAGACTTCGCTGACGATGGAGAGCACCGGCACTTCAAAAAGAATGGTGTGCAGCCAGGGGCCGTGGATGCGGATGTCGATCTCGCCATTGTCGAGCGCGGTGACGGTGATGTTTTTCTCGCCCAGCCTGAACAGGCCCAGAAACTCCACAAAGTCGCTTTTGATAAAGCGCAGCGAGCGCAGGTAGTCCAGCTCGGCCTCGTGAAAGCGCAGGCTGCTCAGGTGCGCGATTTCCGCGCGGATTTCATCCGCGTAGGGCGCCAGTTGCACGCCAGGCGTGCGGCATTTGAATTTGTACTCCACCTGGGCGCCCGGAAACTGGTGCAGCACGACCTGCATCATGGTGAACTTGTACAGGTCGGTGTCAAGCAGGCTGCGAATAATCATGGCGTTCAGCGGTTTTCCCAAAAAGGCAGTGGCGGTACTGGTTCGGCATGGTGGTGTGCTCGTCGCCCGGGCGCGCGCAGTGGCGGTTCACCCGGCCACGCCCTGCGGCGGCTGCGGCACCCAGTGCGTGAAGGCCGATACCGGCTCGCGCGGGGCGCTGAAGGTGTTGACCGGCGCATCCGGATCGGCCCAACCCAGAGCCATGCCGCAAACCAGCATTTCTTCAGCCGAAGCGCCAATGTGCGGCAGTACGATGGAGGCATAGTCATTCCAGGCCGCCTGCGGACACGTGTGCAGACCATGCGCGCGCGCGGCCAGCATCAGGTTTTGCAGGAACATGCCGTAGTCCAGCAAACTGCCCTGGCCCATGACGCGATCGACGGTAAACATCAGGCCCACCGGCGCGTCAAACAGCCTGAAATTGCGCTGGTGCTGCGCGTGCATGCGGTCTTTGTCGCCCTTGGCAATGCCCAGCAGGCCATACAGGCTCCACCCGCTTTGGCGGCGGCGGCCCAGGTAAGGCTCGACCCACTGGCGCGGGTAATAGTCGTAATCGGCGCGGAAATTGGTTTCCAGCTCGGGGTGCTCGCGCAGGCTGTCGTGGGCCTGGCAGACTTTGTCGCACAGCGCGTCGCGCGTGGCGCCTTCCAGCACGTACACCTTCCACGGCTGCGTGTTGGTGCCCGACGGGGCGCGGCTGGCCAATTGCAGCAGCCGATCCAGCAGATCGCGCGGCACGGGCTTGTCACGCAAGAAAGCGCGCACGCTCAAACGGTTTTCAATGGCCGCATCAACGCTGGCGGGATCGGCAATCGGCGTGGTCAGTTGTGTGGTCATGCAATCACCTTGTGAAAGTGGGGGAAAGTCTGGAAATTCACGCGCGGCAAAGATGCGCGCGTCGCCGCGCACAATTGTTAGACAAAGTCTATCATCGCAGCGCCAATACCCTCCGGGCATAAGCTAATAACCAGCGATCAAAGCCATTTTCACTTTGATCCAGGTTAGAGGCTTGCCTCTAAATTGGGACGACAGGCCATTTCGTGCTTGAAATGCCACCCGGGGCCTCTACAATGAACCTGCCGTGCCGCACTGCGACATGAAGTAAGTTGCAGGCGGCGTGTACTTTAGCCCTTCTCAACTTACCTAGGAGATCAAAGATGCTGACCCCTGAACAATTGGTGGCCGCCCAGAAAGCCAACATCGAAACCCTGTACGCCCTGACTGCCAAGGCCTTTGAAGGCGTGGAAAAACTGATCGATCTGAACGTCAACGCTGCCAAAGCTGCGCTGTCCGATTCAGCCGACCGCACGCAAGCCCTGCTGTCCGTAAAGGATGCGCAAGAATTGCTGGCCCTGCAAGCCTCGCTGTTCCAGCCCCTGGCTGAAAAAACCACCGCCTACAGCCGCCACCTCTACGACATCGCCGCCAGCACTGGCGCCGAATTCAACCGTGCCTTCGAATCCCAGATCGCCGAAGGCCAGGCGCAAATTTCAGCCCTGGTGGACAACGCCGCCAGGAACGCCCCGGCTGGCTCCGAAACCGCCGTGGCCGTCATGAAAAGCGCCGTAACCGCCGCCAACAACGCTTTTGAGTCGGTGCAAAAAGCCGTCAAACAGGCTTCCAGCGTGGCCGAGGCCAACTTCAACGCCGTCGCCAACACCGCCGCCAAAGCAGCGGCCAGCAGCAAAAGTGCCAGCGCAGCAGCGGCAGCCCGCAAACGCTGATTGAAAAGTTGTCTCCTCAAGCCTTTCGCAAAGCCTGCCTTTCTGGCGGGCGCAAAGGCTTCTTGAAAGGCCAATCGCATGATTGGCCTTTTTTACGCCTGCCGCCCGCGCCTGCCCGCATGGCGCGGCGGCTTGCAAAGCGGGCGCAAAGATGCACTAAACTATGCGCCCGCTCCCGGCTTGCCCGGCGCTATCCAGCAAGGTGCACCCGGCGGCGGCGCGCACTGAACCAGTGGCCCAGCCGCCCCCACCGGGCAAAGCGCAGACCATGCGCCAGTCTCTTTTGCATGGGGCTTGCGCGCCTTTTCCATTCCTGAATCCATTTTGTGTGCATGTTCTTCAAACAGATTGCGACGCTCTTACTGGCTGGCGGCTGCGCCGTGACGCAGGCAGCGCCCGCCTCTGCTGCGCCGCCGTCCTTTCAGGGCAGCCTAGCCGAGCGCATTGGCCAGAGCCTCCAGCACTCGACCGACCGCGCGGCGCAATTGGCGGCAACGGCCATGACCGCCCTGGGCCTGCCCTACCGCCGAGGTGGCAACTCGCCCGAAACCGGCTTTGACTGTAGCGGCCTCGTGCGCTTTGTAACGCAGCAAGTCGCGGGCATCGCGCTGCCGCGCACGGCTGCCGCCCAGGCCCAAGCCACCGACAAAATCCAGAAAAACGACCTGCGCCCGGGCGATCTGATCTTCTTCAACACCAGGCGCCGCGCCTTCAGCCACGTGGGCATTTACGTGGGCGACGGCAAATTCATCCACTCGCCGCGCTCCGGCCAGCGCGTGCGCGTGGAAAGCCTGGAGCAGACTTACTGGAAAAAACGCTTCAACGGCGCGCGCCGGATCGCCTTTGGCAACGCGAGCATTCCGCTGGCGCCGCCTGAACCCGCCGCCACCGCAGCAGCAGTCACCACCACCGATTCCGCGCTCGCCCTGACCAGCAGTTACAGCATCGCCCGCGACCTTGCCCGGCCCGGCAGCATCGTGCGTCTGGACAGCGGCTTTCAAAAACCGCTCTCAGCGCCGGGACTGAGCGCGGCGCAGCAGCCGCCAACAACGACCACGCTTGTCACCGCATCCGCCGCTGGCAAAAGCCTGCTGATGACCAGCGCACTTTGGGACGGCCCCGGCCCGAACTGCCAACCGCTTCTTCAGGGGGGAACAGGCAACCCCCTGAACGTCATACTGGGCGGCCTTGCCGATCTGCATGACCCGCTTGGTTTGAAAAACAGCAACGCCACCAACTGGCAGGACGCCAGCGGCGACTGCCAGCCCAACACCTGATTAAAAGCGGCCAGCAAAACAGAACCAGAACAAGCGAGCAAACGCAGACAACGCAGCA
>JAISNB010000095.1 GCA_031276435.1 Burkholderiaceae bacterium
CAAGCGCAAGCGCGCTTTGTTTCTAAATCACCCGCAACTGCCCACAAAGCCGCATTGGGTGCAGTAGTCGCAGCCGTCCTTGCGGATCATGGCGTGCGCGCCGCATTCCGCGCATTTCTTGCCTGCCATGACGCCGGGCGTGGCGGCGGCAGGCGCTAACTGCGGCAAGTCTTCTGGCTCAAACAGCGAGCCTTGCGCAGCCTGCTGGCGGTTGGCAATGAGGTTCTGGATGGCGTAGGCGATGGCGGCCACTTCGCTGTCGTGCCAGCGCGGCACTTGCGTGCCGTCGGCTTTTTCGTAGACGCCCAGGCGCACCGGGCCGCGATCCCAAGCCACTTTGCGCATGTCGGAGAGCGCCCGGTCCAGGAAGCCGCCGCGCGCGGCCAGCGAGAGCATGCGCATGCTCGATGTGATCCATTGTTGCGATTCGCCGCTTTGCCCCACGGGCATGAAAAATTCAATGGCCCGTTCGACCTGGCCTTTGCCATCGGCGGTGGGCACGGGCAGGAAAGAGACGATGAGGTACAGGCGCTGCTGGCCGTCTTGCGTCCAGTATTCGATTTTTTCGGCCACGGCGCTTAGCGCGCCTTTGGGGCGGCTTTCGATGACCACGCGCAGCGGGTCGTAGTCCAGCGGCGCGGCGGCAGCAGTGGCGGGCACTTTGCCCGTGCTTTCCTGTTTTTTGGCGGGCGCCGCTTGCAGTACCGCGCCCAGGATGCTGTTGGGCCGGTAGGTGGCCAGTCCCTTCAGGCCCGCCGTCCAGGCCTGGCGGTACAAGTCCTTGAAGTCGTCGTAGGGGTAGTCTTCGGGGATGTTGACGGTTTTGGAGATGGATGTGTCCACAAACGGCTGCACGGCCTGCATCATGGCGATGTGGTCGGCAGCGCTCATTTGCAGCGCGTTGACAAAGTATTCGGGCAGGTTGTCCGGTTCGGGTTTTGGCTCGCCCGCTTCATGCAGCGCGCGGTACAGGCGGTAGGCGTGGTCTTCGACGGCGTATTCGCTGATGGAGCCGTCGGCTTCGCGTTTTTTGCGCGTGTAGGTCCAGGAAAACGCTGGCTCGATGCCGTTGGATGCGTTGTCGGCAAACGCCAGGCTGACGGTGCCCGTAGGCGCGATGGACAGCAGGTGGCTGTTGCGGATGCCGTGGCTGCGGATGGCGTCCTGGATGTCTTGCGGCAGGCGGCTCGCAAAGCTGCCGGGCCTGAGGTAGGCATTGGCGTCAAATTTGGGGAAGGCGCCTTTTTCGCGCGCCAGTTGCACGGATGCGCGGTACGCCGCGTCGCGCATGCGCTCGGCAATGCGCGCGGCCATCTGGCGGCCTTCTTCGCGGTCGTAGCGCAGTTTGAGCATGGACAGCGCGTTGCCCAGGCCTGTAAAGCCCACGCCCACACGGCGCTTGGCGGCGCTTTCATCTTGCTGCTGTTTCAGCGGCCAGAAGGTGACGTCGAGCACGTTGTCCAGCATGCGCACCTGCGTGGCGACCACTTGCTCGAAGGCCTCGAAATCAAACACCGGCGCCGCGCCGCCCGCGCCAAATGGCTGGCGCACAAAGTTCGGCAAAATGATTGGTCCCAGGTCGCAACAGCCGTAGCTGGGCAGCGGCTGTTCGCCGCACGGGTTGGTGGCCGCGATTTGCTCGCAGTAGCCCAGGTTGTTGTCGCGGTTGATCTGATCAAAAAACAGGATGCCCGGCTCGGCGAAGTCGTACGCCGATTTCATGATGGTGTCCCACAGCGCGCGCGCCTGCACGGTGCTGTAGACCCACAGGCCGTCGGCGCGCTGGCGCGCGCCTTCTTGTTTGAGCCGCGCGCCCGGCTCGGCCTTGTGCACCAGCTCCCAGGGCTGGTCGTCGGCCACGGCGCGCATGAACGCGTCGCTCACGCCGACCGAGACGTTGAAGTTGTTCCAGCGGCCAGGGGTGCGCTTGGCGGTGATGAATTCCAGCACGTCCGGGTGATCGATGCGCAGCACGCCCATTTGCGCGCCACGGCGCGCGCCGGCGCTTTCCACGGTGGCGCAACTCTGGTCGAACACGTTCATGTACGAGCACGGGCCGCTGGCCATGCTGGCCGTGCCCTTGACGTGCGCGCCTTTGGGGCGGATGCGCGAGAAGTCATAGCCCACGCCACCGCCGCGGCGCATGGTTTCGGCGGCTTCGCGCAGCGCCTCGTAAATGCCGGGGTAGTCTTCGTCGTCGCGCCCCTGGATGGCATCGCCCACGGGCTGCACAAAGCAATTGATGAGCGTGGCGTGGATGTCGGTGCCGCCCGCGCTCATGATGCGTCCGGCGCCAATGCCGCCCGCGCGCAAATTGGCCAGGAAACGCGCCTCCCACTCGGCGCGCAACTGGGGCGCTTCAACCGCCGCCAGCGCACGCGCCACGCGCGCGTAGACCGCATCGGCGTCGCGCTCTGTGGCCTTGCAGTACTTCTCCCGCAAAACGTCCTGACTGATGGGTTGGGGGGCCAGCACGGGGGCTGCTTTGGGCAAAGCGGAAAGAAGGTCGCGCTTCATCGTTGAAGTTCCACAAACACTCGGTTGCGCAAATGGCAGGGTTGACCAAGAAAAAACGGTGAGGCGCATTGTCGCACCGCCTGGCTCCGCAATGCGAAAACCGCAGCCCGCAAAAATGGCGCTTGCTCCTGTTTCAGGAGCAAGGCACGCCGCACTCTGGGCCGGGGAAAAGGCAAAACATGGACTCTTGAGAAAAACCAATGAAAGCGCACAAATTTTTGCCAGTCGCGCAAGCCGCCGACCTGCGCCGCCAGTGCTTGCCGGATTGGATCGACACGGCGCAAGAGCGCGCCGAGCGTTTTTGATGTTTCACCTGCAAGGTGCCGCGGCTGCGAAAACGAAAAAACCGCCCGAAGGCGGCTTTTCAAACAGCTTGGCTCAAAGCGCCGGGCCGTGGCCCGGTGCCTTGCGCGGCGCGCATCATCAGAAGTTGTGACGCACACCGACACCGTAGTTGTTGTGCTCGTCCAGACGCAGGTAGTCGGCGTACACGAAGGTGCGCTTGGACAGTGCGTACTTGGCTTCCACAACACCGTTGGTGTACTTCTTGCCAAAGCTGACCTTGGTGTCGCGGGTGAAGTCCACAGCCAGCGAGAAGGCGTCGAACTTGGCCGAAGCGCCGAGGGAAACGCCACGACGGTGCAGCGCGCCGATTTCACGCGCGTCGTTGTAGCTGGCAGCCACGGCGAACTGGCCGAAGTTGTACTTGCCACCGACGGTCCAGCTGGTCTTGCCGTCCTTGATCTTGGCGGCGGTCACAGCCGCGGCCAGCGGGCCGTTGGCATAGGCCACGTTCAAGTCCCACTTGTCTTTGTCGACGTACTGGGTGTTGTCGTGCTTGGTCACGTAGGCCACTTCAGCACTGAAACCGCCCAGGTTGGGGGTCGCGTAGCTGATCTGGCTGTCATGGCGCGAGGTGCCGCTGCCGCCGTAGCCATAGGTATTGGCCACCACGGAGTAGTTGGGCGCGCCCAGTATTTCCCAGTTGGCGATGCCGTTGTAGCTGGGCGTGAAAGCGCGACCGAGCTTCAAGGTACCAAAGCCGCCACCGATCCACACATGGGCCTGGCGCTGATAGCCGCCGGAGGCGCCGGTTTCGGAATTGATACCTTGTTCGAAGTTGAAGCCAACTTTGGTGCCGCCGCCGAGGTCTTCAACGCCTTTGAAGCCGATGCGGCTGGTGGTGTTGGTGATCAGATCACCGCCAGCGTGCAGTTGCGCTTTTTCGCCGTTGGATTTGACTTGGCCGTAGCCTACGTCGATTGCGCCGTACAGAGTCACAGAAGACTGCGCCATAGCGGCACCGGATACGCCCAGCACTGCCAGAGCGATAAGGGATTTTTTCATTGCGAGTTCTCCAAGGTTAAACATAGGGCGCCGGTGCGAAGGGTCCATTTGCGATTCCCGCCGGGTCCCCGGGCCAACCTCCCCAATCGGGAAGCTGCACGTATTGCACCAGACCTGCGCGCAAACTGCAAAGGCTATGCGCCGAAATCGCCACGGTTTTCGCCTTTTGTTGCAGCCAGGCAACGTTCTGCACCCAAAACGTTGCCTGAATACAACGGATTGAGCGCGCAACAAGCTGGGCAAAGCAAAACCAGTGCCATCGCGCACGCACGGCAGCCAGCGCACGCAAAAAGCCCGCAGCGAGCCGATCCGCGCAGCGCCACCTTGCGGGCGCAAAGCACCCAACGCGCGCGCCTTAAAAAGCCCGCACGCAGGGCGCGATTGGCCTGTGTATTTGCATCATGAAGCACTGCCAGTTTGTGGCCGTTGACGCGCGTCAACCGTCCAGCACGCGAGGCGGCCAGATGAACACCTTGCCGCCGTCGCCTTGTCTGGAAAAGCACGATGCTCGGGCGACACGGGCCGCGCGCGCCCGATGGCCCCCGATGTACACAAAAGTATGCGTTTTGTGATGGCGCGTGCCAGCTTCGTTCAAGTCACTTCCAGGCAATCGAACGAGGTGGTGATTTGCGCGGTCTTGCCCAGCATGATGGAAGCCGAGCAGTATTTCTCGTGGCTCATGGCGATGGCGCGTTCCACCGCGCTGGCGCTCAGGCCCTTGCCGCTGACCGTGAAGTGCATGTGTATTTTGGTAAACACTTTGGGATCGGCATCGGCGCGTTCGCTGCTCAGGCGCACCGAGCAGGCGCGCACGTCGTGCCGTCCGCGCTTGAGGATCAGCACCACGTCGTAGGCAGTGCAGCCGCCGGTGCCGGCCAGCACGGTCTCCATGGGTCTGGGCGCCAGGTTCTGGCCGCCGTTTTCGGGCCGCGCGGCATCGGGTGCGCCGTCCATTGCCAAAACGTGGCCCGAGCCGGTCTCGGCCACAAAGCCCATGCCAGAGCGGGCGCCCGCCGCGCCCGTCCAGGTCACTGTGCATTCCATGAAAAACACTCCTTGCTGCTGCGCGCCACGCGGCTTGCCGCCGCTGGCGCAATCCGGTTTAGACACTGTCCAATGTGTCCAATGCCCTCGCACATGGTAGCGCCAGCAACGCCCCGGCGCGATCCCCACGGAAGGCATGGAACACGCCAAGCGTAGCAAATTTGCATCACTTTTCGCGCCCAAACCGCAAAAATTCGGGCTTTTTGTGAACTAGTAGCGGTTTTGGCGATTTATTTTCGCGCGACATCCTGACGCAATTGGGGCTTCTTGATAAACTTCGGCCCCATGCACATCGCGTTGCGTCGCCCGTTGCGGCTTTGTGGCCGATGTGCGCTGATTGTCTCCTCCACCCTTCAAGGTGGTTCAAGGCCCCGGCTCTTGTGGTGCGGGGCCTTTTTTTGTCCCGTCCATCCAGCCCAAGCCCGTCGCCAAGTGCGCTGCTGGCGCGGCCATCCGGCGCGCCGCGCGCTTCAAAAAGGCCCTGGGCAGGTTCTATGATTGCGCGTTGCTCCCCAACCGTGAAAGCGCGCCCCGTGCCAGCCTCTTGCTTCGCCCCTTTGACTCCCACCGATTACCTGCGGGCCGTGTTGACCGCCCGTGTCTACGACGTGGCCGTGGAATCCGCGCTGGATCCGGCGCCCACGCTGACGCGCAAGCTGCACAACCGCATCCTGCTCAAGCGCGAGGATCAGCAGTCGGTCTTCAGCTTCAAGCTGCGCGGCGCCTACAACAAGATGGCGCACCTGACGGCCGAGCAACTGGCCAAAGGCGTGATCTGCGCCTCGGCGGGCAACCACGCGCAAGGCGTGGCGTTGAGCGCGCGCAAACTGGGCGCGCGCGCCGTCATCGTCATGCCCGTGAGCACGCCGCAGCTCAAGGTCGATGCCGTCAAGGCGCTTGGCGGCGAAGTGGTGCTCAACGGCGACGGTTACTCCGACGCCTACGCGCACGCGCTCGCTCTGCAAGCCGAGCAAGGTTTGATCTTCATCCACCCGTTTGACGACCCGCTGGTCATCGCCGGACAAGGCACCATCGCCATGGAAATCCTGCGCCAGCACCAGGGGCCGCTTGCCGCGGTATTCGTCGCCATTGGCGGCGGCGGACTGGTCTCTGGCGTGGCCGCCTACATCAAAACCGTGCGGCCCGAAATCAAGGTCATTGGCGTGCAGATGAACGATTCGGATGCCATGCTGCAATCGGTGCGCGCGGGCCAGCGCGTCACGCTGCCCGACGTGGGCCTGTTTGCCGACGGCACCGCCGTCAAGCAAGTGGGCAGCGAAACCTTCCGCCTTGCCAGCGCGCTGGTGGACGAATACATCACCGTCGACACCGATGCCGTATGCGCCGCCATCCGCGACGTATTCGTGGACACGCGCGGCATTGTCGAACCATCGGGCGCCATGGCCGTGGCCGCCATCAAGCAATACGTGGCGCAACACAAAACCACGGACGAGACCTACGTGGCCGTGCTGTGCGGCGCCAACATGAACTTTGACCGCCTGCGCTTCGTGGCCGAGCGCGCCGAAGTGGGCGAAGAGCGCGAAGCCCTGCTGGCCGTCACCATCCCCGAAGAGCGTGGCAGCTTCAAACGCTTTTTGCAAACCATCGCCGCCATGCCCGGCGGGCCGCGCAACGTCACCGAATTCAACTACCGCATCAGCGACGCCAGCCAGGCGCACATCTTTGTGGGACTGACCACCGCGGGCAAGGGCGAATCGCCCAAAATTGCCGCCCACTTTGACCAGCAAGGCTTTGCCGCCATCGACCTCACGCACGACGAACTGGCCAAACAGCACGTGCGCTACATGGTGGGCGGACGCTCGCAACTGGCCGGCCACGAGCGCCTGCTGCGCTTTGTATTCCCCGAGCGCCCCGGCGCGCTGCTCAAGTTTCTCAACCTCATGCGGCCCGACTGGAACATCTCGCTGTTTCACTACCGCAACCAGGGCGCGGACTTCGGGCGCGTGCTGGTCGGCATGCAAGTGCCCGATGCCGACCGGAAGGCGCTGGCCGCGTTTCTCGACGCGCTGGGCTACCCCTGGGTTGACGAAACGGACAA
>JAISNB010000134.1 GCA_031276435.1 Burkholderiaceae bacterium
GCCTCGCGGCGTCTCATCTGCAACGACGCGCGCTTTTACAGCCCGGCGGCCATTGCCGCCAGTGCGTTTTTTCATGCCGACTTCTGCTGCTTCAGTTGCCCCTTTGCGCCTGTCGGGCCTTGAGCCTTTGGTGATTGGCGCGGACACCTTGTTCGTCAACATTGGCGAGCGCACCAACGTCACCGGCTCTCGGGCTTTTGCGCGCATGATTCTCAACGGCGAGTTTGAGCAGGCGCTGGCCGTGGCGCGCCAGCAGGTGGAAAACGGCGCGCAGATTGTCGATGTGAACATGGACGAGGCCATGCTCGACAGCCGTGCGGCGATGGTGAAGTTTCTCAACCTGATGGCCAGCGAGCCTGACATCGCGCGGGTGCCGGTGATGATCGATTCCAGCAAGTGGGATGTGATCGAGGCTGGGCTGCAATGCATCCAGGGCAAGGGCATTGTCAACTCCATCTCCATGAAAGAGGGGGTGGAGGTTTTCAAGCGCCACGCCCGGCTGGTCAAACGCTATGGCGCGGCGGCCGTGGTGATGGCTTTTGACGAGCGCGGCCAGGCCGATACCTATGCGCGCAAGACAGAGATTTGCGCGCGCGCCTACCGCATTCTGGTGGACGAAGTGGGTTTTGCGCCCGAGGACATCATCTTCGATCCCAACATTTTTGCCGTGGCCACGGGCATCGAGGAGCACAACAATTACGCCGTCGATTTCATCGAGGCCACGCGCTGGATCAAGCAAAACCTGCCGGGTGCCAAAGTGTCGGGCGGAGTGAGCAATGTGAGTTTTTCGTTCCGGGGCAACGACCCGGTACGCGAGGCCATTCACACGGTGTTCCTCTACCACGCCATTGGGGCGGGCATGGACATGGGCATCGTCAACGCGGGCATGGTGGGCGTGTACGACGAGCTGGAGCCTGACTTGCGCGAGCGCGTGGAGGATGTGGTGCTCAACCGCCGCCCCGATGCCGGCGAGCGGCTGGTGGAGGTGGCCGAGAGCGCCAAAGGCTCGGCCAGGGACGAGGGCAAAAAGCTCGAATGGCGCGGCACGCCTGAAAACCCGACGCCCGTTGGCGAGCGGCTGACGCACGCGCTGGTGCACGGGGTGACCGAGTTCATCGCGCAAGACACCGAAGAGGCCCTGCAAGCCGTGCTGGAAAAGGGCGGGCGACCGCTGCACGTGATCGAGGGGCCGCTGATGGGCGGCATGAACGTGGTGGGCGATTTGTTCGGCCAGGGCAAGATGTTCTTGCCGCAGGTGGTCAAGAGCGCGCGCGTCATGAAGCAGGCCGTGGCGCATCTGGTGCCCTATATCGAAGAAGAAAAGCGCCGCGACGAAGCCGCTGGCCGCGATGTGCGCTCCAAAGGCAAAATCGTCATGGCCACGGTCAAGGGCGATGTGCACGACATCGGCAAGAACATCGTCACGGTGGTTTTGCAGTGCAACAATTTCGATGTGGTAAATCTGGGCGTGATGGTGCCGTGTCACGAAATCCTGGCGCGCGCCAAGGTGGAGGGCGCCGACATCATCGGCCTGTCGGGGCTGATTACGCCCAGCCTGGAAGAGATGCAGTACGTGGCTGGCGAGATGCAAAAAGACGCGCATTTCCGCATCCGCAAGATCCCGCTGCTCATCGGCGGCGCGACCACCAGCCGCGTGCACACCGCCGTCAAAATCGCGCCCGGCTACGACGGGCCGGTGGTCTACGTGCCAGACGCCTCGCGCAGCGTGAGCGTGGCGCAGGGGCTGCTTTCGGAACAGGCCGCGCAGTACGTGGCCGAGTTGAAGGCCGATTACGAAAACGTGCGCCAACTTCACGCGGGCAAGAAGGCCGCGCCGCTCTGGCCCATCGACAAGGCGCGCGCCAACAAGACACGCATCGACTGGTCAAACTACACGCCGCCCGCGCCCAAATTCATTGGCAAACGCGCGTTTCGCAACATCGATCTGGCCACGCTGCTGCCGCTGATCGACTGGACGCCGTTCTTCCAAACCTGGGACTTGGCTGGCAAATACCCGGCCATCCTGAACGACGCGGTGGTCGGCGCTGAAGCGCGGCGCGTGTTTGCCGACGCGCAAGCCATGCTGCGGCGCGTGGTCGAAGGGCGCTGGATCAGCGCCAGCGCGGTGGCCGGCTTCTGGCCCGCGGCCAGCGTGCACGATGACGACATCGCGCTCTACACAGACGCATCGCGCAGTCAGGTGGCCCTCACCTGGCATGGCCTGCGCCAGCAAACCGAAAAGCACCCCGACGCCACGGGGCAAATGCGCCCGAGCCGCGCGCTGGCCGATTTTGTCGCCCCCGCAGGCAGCGCCGTGCGCGACCATCTGGGCGCGTTTGCCGTCACGGCAGGGCTGGGCGTCGAGCGCAAAGAGGCTGAATTCCTGGCGCGGCACGACGACTACAGCGCCATCATGCTCAAGGCGCTGGCCGACCGCCTGGCCGAAGCCTGCGCCGAATGGCTGCACCAGCGCGTGCGCCAAGACCTGTGGGGCTACGCGCCCCGGGAGGCGCTGGATGGCGACGCGCTGATTGCCGGGCAATACCAGGGCATCCGCCCCGCGCCCGGCTACCCGGCCTGCCCGGATCACAGCGTCAAGCGCGCGCTGTTCGAGTTGCTGGGCGCGCACGAAATCGGCATGCGCCTGACCGAAAGCATGGCCATGTCGCCCGCGGCCAGCGTCTGCGGCTTCTACTTCAGCCACCCGGAAAGCTGCTATTTCAACGTGGGCAAAATCGACGCCACCCAGGTCGCCGACATGGCCGCGCGCCGCCACATGCCAGCAGCCGACGTGGAGCGCCTGCTGGCGCCCAACCTGAGCCTGTAACAAGGCAGGCACCGCCAAACCTGTTGCCGCCAGAAAGCCGCGCCGCGCATGCGCCACACAAAGAGAAAAGCCCCGCGGCAAGCGGGGCTTTTCCAGTTTCGCATCCAGCAAGACATCGGCTCGCAGCGACCAACGCCTTGTTCCCAGTGAACTTAGTGTCCTCGAGTTTAGGCCAAAGCAAAATACTTTGCAAGCTGTTGCAAATTGTGCTTGCATTTCTCTGTCACGGGGAAAACACGCGGCGGGCGCACAAAAAAGAGCCGGTTTTCGACCTGTTGCGCTGATGCAGGACAAAAACCATGGCGCGCACGGGCCAATAACACGCCCTGATCTGTTGTCCATTGGCAACAGATTGGCGCTGCGCCTGGCGCGCAACAGCCGCCACTGCCGCCAGCGTGCGCGCGGTTGCGCGTGGGTTAGCATTGAACCGTTGAAAGCACATCGCGGCCCGCCGCATCGGGCCGCCCCGTTTTGACCCCGGAGGCTCTACCCATGAAAATTTTGCTTGCAGTCGATGGCAGCCGCTACACCAAGAAAATGCTGGCCTACCTGACCACGCACGAAGACCTGTTTGATGGCGCGCACGACTTCGTCGCACTGACCGTGCAAGCGGCCCTGCCCGCGCGGGCGCGCGTGGCCGTCGGCAAAGACGTGGTAGACGATTACTACCGCGAAGAGGCCGAAAAAGTGCTCAAACCCGTGCTCACCTACCTCAAGCGCCACCAGCTCAAGGCGCGCGGCGAATGGAAAGCAGGCCCCGCCGGTGAAATCATCGCCCGCTGCGCCGCCAGCGGCAAATTCGACCTGGTGATGATGGGATCGCACGGACAAGGCGCGCTGGCCAACCTGGTCATGGGATCGGTGGCCACCAAAGTGCTGGCCAACTGCGAAATCCCCGTCCTGCTGGTGCGCTGATGGTTTTGCGCATGGGGATTTCAAAGGACATTCAGCAGGCGCCGCAAAGCATCGCTATCATCCGCCCATGCACTCATCCGCCAACACTTCATTGTCCACAACCCCTGTCGCGCCAGTGGCGCGCGTGGAGGCGCCGCAGTTGCGCGCCGCGCTCGGCATGTTTGCCACCGGGGTTGCCATCATGACCACGCGCGCCGCTGATGGAAGCCCTGTGGGGCTGACAGTCAACTCTTTCGCGTCGGTGTCGCTCGATCCACCGCTGGTGCTCTGGAGCCTGTCGCGCAAGTCGGGTTCGCTGCCCGCGTTTCGCCAGGCCACGCACTACGCCATTTTGGTGCTGGCCGTGGAGCAAAAGGCGCTGGCCGAATGTTTTGCCAAATCGGGCGTCGACCGCTGGCAAGGTTTGCCGATAACGGCGGGCGTGGGCGACGTGCCGCTGCTGCCCGATTGCGCGGCCACGTTCGAGTGCCAGAGCCACGCCCAGCATGAAGCGGGCGACCACATCATTCTGGTGGGCGAAGTCCAGCGCGTGACTTTGCGCCAGCAGGCCCGTCCCCTGCTCTTTCACGGCAGCCGCTTTTACACCGAGCACCCTCTGGGATGAGCGCGCGCAGGCCGCCGCGCGCCGCGTTGCGTCACGGGCGCAGGTAGGGCGCGGGGCCACACGGGGATCACCATGTCAGCACAGCAGGGCAGCCCGCACGAGCCTTTTGGCACGCTGCTTGGCCACGCGCCGGGCGGGGTTGCCATCTACTCGTCGGACTATGCCAGCGCCGATCCGCAGCAGTATCCGGATGACGCCTCGTTTCGCAGCCACATCGGGCGCGAATGCCTGGGCTACAAATGGCAGTGCGTCGAATTCGTGCGGCGCTTCCTGTACCTGAACCACGGTTATGTTTTCACCGATGTGGGCAAGGCCTACGAGATTTTTTCCCTGCGCTTTGTGCGCCGGGTCATCAACGACGCCATCTTGCCCCTGCAAGCCTTTGCCAACGGCGGCCCCAGGGCGCCGGCTCCCGGCGCGCTGCTGATCTGGCAGGAAGGCGGCGAGTTCAAGGGCACGGGCCACGTGGCCGTCATCACCGAGGTTCTCGCGGACAAGGTGCGCATTGCCGAACAGAACGTGCTGCACACCCGCTTGCCCGCGGGCCAGCAATGGACGCGCGAATTGCCCCTGCACGCCACGCCCGAGGGCTATGCGATTGAAGACACCTTTGACGACACGCGGATTCTGGGCTGGATGATCCAGACCCTTGATGCCACGCACAGCCTGCCCGCGCCGCGCACGCCAGCCCACCTGCTGCAAATCCATGCCGCGCGGCTGCCCGAGCGGGGCCAGTTTGCTGGCCCCTGGCTCGACGAGCGCGACCCGGTGCAAGCGGCCTACGTGGCCGCCCGCGGGCACAGCATCCACCGCGACGACCCGTACCGCTACTTCACAATCACGGAGCAGGCCGAGCAAGAACTGGTCAGGGCGACCAACGAGCTGCACCTGATGTACCTGCACGCCACCGACAAGGTGCTCAAGGACGACGCCTTGCTGGCGCGCTTCAACGTGCCTGAAATCCTGTGGCCGCGGCTGCGCCTGTCGTGGCACGAGCGCCGCCACCAGACCATTGCTGCTCGCATGGACTTCTGCATGGACGCGCGCGGCCTGAAAGTGTACGAATACAACGCCGACTCGGCCTCCTGCCACACCGAAGCCGGATTGATCCTGCGGCAATGGGCGCAGCAAGGCGGCCTGAGCGAAGGCGCCGACCCGGCGCGCGGCCTGCTCAACGCGTTGATCGATAGCTGGAAACACAGCGACGCGCTGCCCTTTGTCCACATCCTGCAAGACAACGACAGCGAAGAAAACTACCACGCCCTGTTCATGCAGCGCGCGCTCACCCGGGCCGGATTTGGCACCCGCATCCTGCGCGGACTGGACGCCCTGCGCTGGGACAGGCGTGGCCGCCTGATGGACGATCAGGATCGCCAGGTCGACTGCGTCTGGAAAACCTGGGCCTGGGAAACCGCGCTGCAACAACTGCGCAAGGAATGCGAAGAAGAACACCTGGCCGCCCTGCCCGTGCGCACCGGCACCCACCCCGGCGGCGGCAAAGTGCGCCTCATGGACGTATTGCTGCGCCCCGAAGTCAAGGTCTTCGAGCCGCTGTGGACCGTCATCCCCAGCAACAAGGCCATCCTGCCCGTGCTGTGCTCGCTTGGCATCCCCCGCTCGCGCCACCTGCTGGACGCCAGCTTTGAACTGACCGAACCACTCGCGCGCGAAGGCTACGCCATCAAACCCATTGCCGGGCGCTGCGGCAACAACATCGAACTGGTCGACAACCGGGAACAAACACTGGACAAAACCACTGGAAATTTCTCCGGGCAAAACAACATCTACCAGCAACTGTGGTGCCTGCCCAATGTAGACGGACGCCACGTGCAGATATGTGCCTTCACCGTTGGCGGCCGCTACGGCGGCGCCTGCCTGCGCGCCGACCCATCACTGGTCATCACCGGCGACAGCGACATGCAACCCCTGCGCGTCATCCCCGCACCGCAAAACCGCCAGTAGCGGCGTAAGGCTTGTCTTGATTGCGCGCGCCAGCCGTGGCGGCCTTGCGCTTTGCGCCGGAGTGCGCATATAACTCTTGTCATGTCACTTGCGACTGTCCGCCGCCGCCAGCCACGGCAGGCAGAAACCGACGGCCATGGAATTCAAAGACTACTACCAGATTCTGGGCATACCCCGGGGCGCGAGCCAGGACGACGTCAAAAAGGCGTACCGCAAACTGGCGCGCAAATACCACCCGGACATCAGCAAAGAGCCTGACGCGGCCAAAAGCATGGCCGCCATCAACGAGGCCAACGCCGTGCTGTCCGACCCCGAAAAGCGCGCCGTCTACGACGCCGTGGGCGCGCATGCCTGGGCGCGGGGCGCGCGCGGCGTTGACGATGTGTCACCACCGCCCGGCTGGGGCGCACGGCGGCGCGACGGCAGCGGTTACGCCGGTTTCAGCGCGCAATTTGGCGCCGATGGCCCGGGCAACGGCGACTTCAGCGACTTTTTTGAAAGCCTGTTTGGTCGCGGAGCCGCCGGGCACACCCAGATGCGCGGGCAAGACCAGCATTTGCGTGTCGAACTGGATTTGCCCGATGCCTATCGCGGCGCCGAGCGCACGCTCAACCTGCGCGGCGCGGCCAGCCACAACGCAGCGGGCAACGCGGCGGCGGCGCAACAGCGCAGCTTGCAGGTGCGCATTCCCAAAGGCGTGCGCCAAGGGCAACGCATCCGCCTGGCGGGCCAGGGCAACCCGGGCCTGGGCGGCGCGCCTGCGGGCGACCTGTTTCTTGAAGTGCACTTTCGCCCCGATCTGCGCTGGCGCGTCGAAGGCCGCGACGTCACGCAAAAACTGCGCGTCGCGCCGTGGGAAGCCGCGCTGGGCGCGCGCGTGCAAGTTGCCACGCCCGATGGCGCGACGGTGGAAGTAGGCGTGCCCAGCGGCTCGGGCAACGGACGACGGCTGCGCCTCAAGGGGCGCGGCATCCCGTCGGCCAAAACGCCGGGCGATTTGTACCTCGAACTGGAAATCGTCACGCCCGCCGCCGCGAGCGCCGAACAGCAAACGGCCTGGCAAAAACTGGCGCAAACCTACCCCGACTTTGACCCGCGCCGGGCGTGATGGATTGCATGGCAGCCTGCGGTATCGAACCGGCTTCTCCAAACCCTCGTCAT
>JAISNB010000033.1 GCA_031276435.1 Burkholderiaceae bacterium
CCGTCAACAGCTTCCTCTCCGAGCAGTTTTTATTCGGCTCCTCCTACCCGTTTCGCCCCATCGCGCAAACCATTGAGGATTTCACACGCCTGCCCTTCAAGGAATCCGTGCTGGATAAACTGTTCTACGACAACGCGGCGCGATTGTTTGGGATTGGGGGTTGATATCCAACCCTTTTTGGAACCTATTCTCTGTTGCTCAAACGGCCCGGAACTGGGCCAGATCAACCTGCGGCCGCGGCGCTGGTGAGGCCCGCTGTCCAACGTCAGTGGCAAGTGTTCCGTCCGGGGGCAAGAGTAATGGATAGATATGCTTCCTCTGGCCCCGCCATGGCAATGGCCCTCGCTATGACGGGGGAATTATGCGTGTTTCTTTGACGAGACCGACGCCCAAAAACAATTGACCTTCTTACAGGGCCGATTTCATTTCAGACGCACATCCAAGGCGTATGAAAGAGTTTCAAAGTGTTTGCGCCGCGCAGAAAAATTCCCTTCACCCGCGCCCCGCGCCTCTCTCCCAAAGATGCAAGGGTAAAAATACAAATGCGCCGCGCATGAGGGGAGGGCGGCTTGCAAAAAGCATTGCCATTCCGCTTTCAGAGCACGTCGCTGGCAAAGTCGGCCAGGCGCGAGCGTTCGCCACGGGCCAGTGTGATGTGGCCTGCGTGCGACCAGCCTTTGAAGCGGTCGACGGCGTAGGTCAGGCCTGAGGAGCCTTCGGTGAGGTAGGGCGTGTCGATTTGCGAGAGGTTGCCCATGCAGATGATTTTGGTGCCGGGGCCAGCGCGGGTAATGAGCGTTTTGATTTGCTTGGGCGTGAGGTTTTGCGCTTCGTCCAGGATGACCCATTTGTTCAGGAAGGTGCGCCCGCGCATGAAGTTCATGCTTTTGATTTTGATGCGGCTGCGCACCAGTTCTGTGGTGGCGGCGCGTCCCCATTCGCCCGCGCTGCTGTTGTCGCCCTTGGTCAGAAACTCCAGGTTGTCGTCGAGCGCGCCCATCCAGGGACTCATTTTTTCTTCTTCGGTTCCGGGCAGAAAGCCGATGTCCTCGCCCATGTTGACGGTGGCGCGGGTCATGATGATTTCGGTGTAGCGGCGCTCGTCGAGTACTTGCTGCAAGCCGGCGGCCAGCGCCAGCAGGGTTTTGCCCGTGCCTGCCGTGCCCGCGAGGGTGACGACATCGATTTCAGGGTCGAGCAGCAGGTTGAGCGCAAAGTTCTGTTCGCGGTTGCGCGCGTTGACGCCCCAGACGGTGTTTTTGGCGTGGGTGTAGTCCTTGAGGGTTTTGAGGACTGCGGTTTTGTCGCGGATTTCGGTGACGCGCGCGTGCAGGCCGGGTTCGCCCGCGGCTTCAAAGTAGACGAACTGGTTGAGCATCAGCGTGCGCACGATGGGGCCGCTGACGCGGTAGAAGGTGCTGGTGCCCGATTGCCAGCTTTCGATGGTTTTGCTCTGGCGCGTCCAGAAATCGCCGGGCAGGGCCAGCGCGCCGGAGTAGAGCAGGTCGCCATCTTCCAGTGTTTTGTCGTTTTCGTAGTCTTCGGCGGCCAGGCCCAGCGCCCGGGCCTTGACGCGCATGTTGATGTCTTTGGAGACCAGTACCACCTGCTGGTGCGATGCTGGCGTTTTCGCGCGGCGTTGTTCCAGCGCGGCAACCACGCCGAGGATTTGGTTGTCGGCCTTGCCTTTGGGCAGTGTGGACAGGCTGGCCGCTTCCAGCGGTTCGGTCTGGAAATACAGCTTGCCGGTGGCCTCGATGTGGCCGGTGGCCGCCAGCGGCAGGCCTTGCGCCATGTCGGCGCCCCTGGCGGCGGCCAGCGCGTCGAGCTGGCGGCTGGTCTGGCGGCCATTGCGCGCCACTTCGGTCATGCCTTTTTTGTGCGCGTCCAGTTCTTCGAGCACGACCATGGGCAGGAAGATGTCGTGCTCTTCAAAGTGGAACATCGCCATCGGGTCGTGCAGCAGCACGTTGGTGTCAAGCACGAACAGCTTGACGCCGCTACCGCCACCACCGCCACCGCTGTGCGGCTTTTTGCCGGATTTTGCTGGTTTGGCGCTGCCGCGCGCGGCGCTGGCCACAGGCTCCGGGGCGAGGCTGCTGGTGGCAGATTCGGTGGTGCCGCTGGCGCTGAAGGGTGGCTGTGCTCCGGCGGTTTTGCGCGCCCGGTTTTCGGGGCGGGCCGCTGGCGCAGTGGCCACAGCCGCAGTCGGGGCGGGCGCATCAAGCGTGGCCTGCGCAATGGCTGCTTTGCGCGCGTGGCTGGTTTTGTTTTTCTGGGGCGCGGCGGCGGCGAATGCCTTGGGGTCTAGCATGTCGGCGCGGCGGGACGGGGCTGGAGGCAGTGGCATGGTGTTGAGGTGAATTTATGGACAGAGTGGTGAGCGCAGTGTAGTGCGCATCGGCGCGCGAGCACGACCGGGGCCGTGGGCGCTGCGGGCCAGCCGGAAGGCCGCGCTGGACGGGTATCCGGCGGCGGCGCGCGAAAAAACCGCCGGACAGGGCGCGGGGGACGGGGCGGCGGCGGTGGTTGCCAATGGTGTGGATGCCAAGCGCGCGGGCGGCACGCAATTTGTCTGGCGCGCGCCGCCAGGGGGCGGCGGCTTGCGCCCGCAGGTGTCAGGCGGTGGCCGCTTTTTTCAGGGCCTTGACGGCCTTGAGCACTTGCTCGACATGGCCCGGCACCTTGAGGCCGCGCCATTCGTGCACCAGAATGCCTTTGGCGTTGATGAGGAAAGTGCTGCGCTCGATGCCCTTGACCTTCTTGCCGTACATGATCTTGTTTTTGACCACGCCGAACATGTGGCACATTTTTTCTTCGTTGTCGGAGATCAGTTCAAAGGGCAGTTCAAGCTGGTGCTTGAAGTTGTCGTGCGAGGCCATGTTGTCGCGCGAGACGCCGAATACCACGGCGCCCGCTTTCACGAAGTCCTTGTACTTGTCACGAAACTGCATGGCCTCGGTGGTGCAGCCGGGCGTGTTGTCCTTGGGGTAGAAATACAGCACCATGATTTGCCCCAGGTGGGATGTATTGCTGACTTTGACGCCGCCTGTTGCAATGGCTTCAAATTCGGGCAGAGGTTTATCGACAACAATCGCCATATGAGTTTGAATTTCTTGTGATGGGTTTGCGAAGTGACTTGTGTCGGCTAAGGTGGCGGGCCGCTATGAAATCAGGACGCGCGCTATGCGCTGGAAAGCGCATGCAAAAGCAGTGTTTCCCCGATGGTCAAATCCCCTGTGGCCCGAACCGCCAACAAGGGCCATTCTAACCGATCGGTCAATGGCCCTGACCGCCGCGGCGGCCTGTCTGGTCGGCCTGCCGGGCACTTGCGGCGCGGCTTTGCGCGCCACTTTGCGAGTGCTCCAAACCGGCGCTCAGGCGGCGCAAGGGCTTGGATCGTTCAGGCCAGGCTCTGGCTTTCAGCTTCCTGGCCAAAGCGCATCAGCGCCGCAGCGCCACCTGTTTCGCGCACGTGCGTGGGCAGTCCGATCTGGTTGAGCAGGTCGATCAGCGGCTGGCAGGGCAGTTCTTCGACATTGACCATTTTGCGCACGTCCCACACGCCCCGGGCGATGAGGATGGCCGCGGCCGCGGCGGGCACGCCCGCCGTGTACGAGATGCCCTGGCTGCCCACTTCGGCGCAGGCTTCCACGTGGTCGGTCACGTTGTAGATGAAGATCTCGCGCGCGCCGCCGTCCTTGACGCCCCTGACCAGGTTGCCGATGCAGGTTTTGCCCACGTAGCTGGCCGCCAGGGTGGCGGGATCGGGCAGCACGGCCTTGAGCAGTTGCAGCGGCACGACCTGGCGCCCATCGTCCAGGCGCACGGGCTTTTCAGACAGCAGGCCGATGTTGCGCAGCACGTTGAAAACGTTGATGTAATGCGCGTCAAAGCCCATCCAGAACCGGATGTCGGGTACGTCCAGATGCTGCGAGAGCGAGTGCAACTCGTCGTGGCCGGTGAGGTAGGCGGTTTGCCTGCCCACCACGGGCAGATCGTCGGTGCGGCTGACCTCGAACATTTTGTTGGCCTTCCATTGGCCGCCTTGCCAGCTCCACACCTGGCCGGTGAATTCACGGAAATTGATTTCCGGATTGAAGTTGGTGGCAAAGTAGCGCCCGTGGCTGCCCGCGTTGATGTCGATGATGTCGATGGATTCCACCTTGTCGAAATACGTTTGCGCGGCCAGCGCCGCGTAGGCGTTGACGACGCCGGGATCGAACCCGCAGCCGAGGATGGCGGTCACGCCGTTTTGGGCGCAGCGGCGCTTGCGCTTCCACTCGTGGTTGGCGTACCACGGCGGCGCCTCGCAGACTTTGGCCGGGTCTTCGTGGATGGCCGTGTCGATGTAGGCGGCGCCGGTGTTGAGGCACGCTTCGAGCACCGCCATGTTGACAAAGGCGTGCCCGAGGTTGATGACGATTTGCGCGCCCGTTTGCTCGATCAACGCCTGCGTGGCCGCCGTGTCCATGGCGTCAAGCTGGTGCGCCCTGAACACGCCATGGGGGTTTTGCAGCATGCCTTTTTCATGGATGCCGTCGATGATGCTGTGGCACTTGTCGATGGTGCGCGAGGCAATGTGCACATCGCCCAGCAAGTCGTTGTGCTGCGCGCATTTGTGCGCCGCCACCCGGCCCACGCCACCGGCGCCGATGATCAATGTGTTTCTCTTCATGTCGCACAAACCCTCCGTCAACAAATGACTGTGGTATCCGATGGTAAACACTGCGCGCGCTCCTGTCAGGAGAGACTGCCCGCGTAGTCCTCGTAATCCATGGACTGGACAAGCTCTTCGCGTCCGTCCAGCCTGCGCACCACGATGGCGGGCATGTTCAGGCCGTTGAACCAGTTTTTCTTGACCATGGTGTAGCCCGCGGCGTCCTCGATGGACAGCCGATCGCCCACTTGCGGCGCGCGCGCGAAGCGGAACTCGCCAAACACATCGCCCGCCAGGCAAGACCTGCCCGCAACCACGCAGGTGTGCGGCCCGGAGGCGGACGCGATGCGCGCGGCAAGGCCGTAGACCAGCAAATCGGGCATGTGCGCCTCGATGGAGCTGTCCACCACCGCGACGAGCTTGCCATTGACAAAGCCAGTGTCCAGCACCGTCACCTCCAGCGTCGCGCTGTTGCTGATGCTCGCCTCGCCCGGCTCCAGATAGACCTGCACGCCGTGCTGTTGCGCAAAGTCCCGCAAGCGCCGCGCCAGTTGATCCAGCGGGTAGTCGGGCGCGCAAAAATGAATGCCGCCGCCCAGGCTCACCCAGCTTACCTGCCGCAGCAAGTGACCAAAGCGCGCCTCAATCTGCGCCAGCATGGCCTCAAAGCTGCTGAAGCTGCGGTTTTCGCAGTTGTTGTGGAACATCAGGCCGTCAAGCTGGTCGATAACGGGGGCGATTTTGTCCGCATCGCGCTCGCCCAGGCGGCTGTCGGGGCGCGCCGGGTCGGCCAGCGCGTAGGGCGAATGGCTGCAGCCCGGGTTGACGCGCAGGCCCACGGGCCTGCCCGCCGCGCGCGCGCGGGCGGAAAAACGCCGCAACTGGCTGAGCGAATTGAAGATGATCTTGTCGCTGAGGGCCAGCACGGCGTCGATCTCGTGATCGGCAAACGCCACGCTGTAGGCCTGGGTTTCGCGGCCAAACTTGTCGTGGCCCAGCCGCACTTCGTACAGCGACGACGAGGTGGTTCCGTCCATGTACTGCCGCATCAGCGCAAACACCGACCAGGTGGCAAAGCATTTGAGGGCCAGCAAGACTTTGGCGCCAGAGTGCGCGCGCAATTGCGCGATGCGCTGCAAATTGAGCAGCAGCTTTTGCTCGTCGATCCGGTAATACGGTGTTTGCAAGGCGCCGCCGGGTTGAAGGCTCGGGTGCATTGTGGGAAAAGCTGGCAAAAGGTTGGAAATATCCGGGACAGTCGGCAGCCTTGTGGCCGCGCCGGGGTTGGGTGGGTTGGGCCGCGCTGGCAAAGCGCCAGTGCGGGCATGCGGGCCGGTCAGCGCACGCGGGTAAAACCGGCTGGGGCTGCCACGCGCATTCAGCGCGGACGGAAAATCACCAGACGATTTGGGCGCGCAACACTTGACGGGACAGCGCCGCGCGTTGCGCCCAACAGTCAAGGTGCTTTAGCGGAAAAGACATGGCGATTCACCCATTGCCACAGGCAAAGGGAGGTTGCGACCAACCGGGCTTGCGAGTCTAACAGTTCCTGGCGCAGGGGAAATCCCGCAAAACCCGCGGGAAGTGAAGCGCGCTTTTCGCGTAGCCCCTTGTGGCGCGGCGGCGTTTCAGGCGGCGGGTTCTATGATCAGTCCGGCGGCCACGCGCCGCCCCTCGCTGACCAGAATGTTCCAGGTGCGGCAAGCGGCGGGCGTGTCCATGGTTTCCACGCCAATGCCGCTTTCAATCAGCGGGCGAATCCACTGCGGGCGCGGAAAGCGCAGCCTGGCCCCCGATCCGAACAGCACCACTTCCGGTCGCAACTGCGGCTCTGGCGCCGCGAGCAGGCGGGCAAAGTGCGCCTCTCGCAGCGCCTCGCAGGTGGCGCAGTCCCAGTTGGCGAACCGGCCATCGGGCAGGATCAGAAGGCTTTGGGTCAGGCGCTGCCCGGCCAGCATGATCCAGCCCGCGCCGTGTCCCTGGATGGTGGGAATGCTGGAGGTTTCGAGTTGAAGCTGCATGGCTTTGAAGTGTGTTCCAATTCCGGGATTTACCGCCCGCGACGCGCAGCATTGTGCGCCATTGACGCCATGAAACCGATCCTCAAATCCAGCAAGCTGGCCAACGTGCTCTACGATGTGCGCGGCCCCATCGTGGAGGCCGCCCGGCAGATGGAGGACGAGGGCCAGAAAATCATCAAGCTCAACATTGGCAACCTGCTGCCCTTCGGCTTTGAGCCGCCCGAAGAGATTGTGCAGGACATGGCGCGCAATCTGCACGAATCGGCTGGCTATTCGGACAGCAAGGGCATTTTCTCGGCCCGCAAGGCCGTCATGCACTACAGCCAGCAGCAAGGCGTGCAGGGCGTGACGCTGGACGATATTTACCTGGGCAACGGCGCCAGCGACCTGATTGTGATGGCCACCACGGCGCTGCTCAACGATGGCGACGAACTGCTGGTGCCCGCGCCCGATTACCCGCTGTGGACGGCCTCGGCCAGCCTGGCGGGCGGTCGGCCCGTGCATTACCTGTGCGAAGAATCCCGCGGCTGGGCGCCCAGCCTGGAAGACATCCGCGCCAAGATCACGCCGCGCACGCGCGGCATTGTGGTCATCAACCCCAACAATCCCACGGGCGCGCTGTATCCGGACGATTTGCTGCGCGGCATCGTGCAAATCGCACGCGAGCATGCGCTGGTGATTTTTGCCGACGAGGTTTACGACAAGGTGCTCTACGACGGCCTCAGGCACACGGCGCTGGCCAGCTTGTCGACGGACGTGCTCACGCTCACCTTCAATTCGCTGTCCAAGGCGTATCGCTCGTGCGGTTTTCGCGCTGGATGGATGGTGGTCTCCGGCGACAAGCGCGCCGCACGCGACTACATCGAGGGCCTGAACATGCTGGCCAACATCAAGCTTGGCTCCAACGTGCCGGGCCAGCACGCCATCCAGACGGCGCTGGGCGGCTACCAGAGCATTGTGGATCTGGTGCGGGACGGCGGGCGGCTGCGCCGCCAGCGCGATCTGGCGCACGCGCTCATCACGGCCATTCCGGGCGTGAGCTGCTTCAAGCCGCAGGCGGCGCTGTACATGTTTCCGCGGCTCGATCCCCGGCTCTATCCCATTGCGGACGACCGCGAATTTTTCCTGGAAGTGCTGCGCGCCACGCGGGTCATGCTGGTGCAAGGATCGGGCTTCAACTACCCGGACAACCAGCACTTTCGCATCGTCTTTTTGCCGCACGAAGAAGACTTGCGCGAGGCCATTGGCCGGCTGGCCGAATTCCTGGCCGACTGGCGCGCGCGGCATGGCGCGGCGGCGGCGGTGGCGGATTCGGCGGCAGCGCCACCAGTGGCGGCGGCGCACGCCTGAAAACAGAACAACCCCGATTTCGCCCGTGTTGATTTTTTCGAGGCATTCATGAAACCGATTCAAGTGGGCCTGATGGGCCTGGGCACTGTGGGCGGCGGCACCTTTCGCGTGCTCACGCGCAACCAGGAAGAAATTCGCCGCCGCGCGGGCCGTGGCATAGAGGTGGCCGCCGTGGCCGATCTGGACGTGGAGCGCGCGCGCGCCACCGTGGGCGCTGGCGTTGCCGTCACCAGCGACGCGCGCCAGCTCATTGCCGACCCAGCGATCAGCGTCGTGGTCGAACTCATTGGCGGCTGCGGCATCGCGCGCCAGCTTGTGCTGGAAGCCATCGCGGCGGGCAAGCACGTGGTCACCGCCAACAAGGCGCTGCTGGCCGTGCACGGCGGCGAGATTTTCGAGGCCGCGCAGCAAAAAGGCGTCATGGTCGCCTTCGAGGCGGCTGTGGCTGGCGGCATCCCCATCATCAAGGCGCTGCGCGAAGGCCTCACGGCCAACCGCATCCAGTGGATCGCGGGCATCATCAACGGCACCACCAACTTCATCCTCAGCGAAATGCGCGAGAAAGAACTGGACTTCGACGTGGTGCTCAAGGACGCGCAGCGCCTGGGCTACGCCGAGTCCGACCCGACCTTCGACATCGAAGGCGTCGACGCCGCGCACAAGCTCGCCATCATGAGCGCCATCGCCTTTGGCATACCGATGCAGTTCGACAAGGCCCATGTGGAAGGCATCACGCGCCTGGCGAGCCTGGACATCCGCTACGCCGGGCAACTGGGCTACCGCATCAAACTGCTGGGCATCACCAAGCGGCGCAAGGGCGAAGGGGTGGAGCTGCGCGTGCACCCCGCGCTGGTGCCCGTCAAGCGGCTGCTCGCCAATGTGGAAGGTGCCATGAACGCCGTGGTGGTCAATGGCGACGCCGTGGGCACCACGCTGTACTACGGCAAGGGCGCTGGCAGCGAGCCAACCGCCAGCGCCGTGGTGGCCGATCTGGTGGACGTCACGCGCCTGGCCACCAGCGACGCGCGGCACCGCGTACCGCATCTGGCCTTTCAGCCCGGTTCGCTGCGCAACGTGGACGTATTGCCCATGGAGCGCACCATCACCGGCTACTACCTGCGCCTGCGCGTGAGCGACGAGACGGGCGTGCTCGCCCGGGTGGCCGCCATCCTGGCCAGCGCGGGCATCAGCATCGACGCGCTGCTGCAACGCGAAGCCGACGAAGTGGGCGGCGAAGGCTCCACGCAAACCGACCTGATTATCCTCACGCACGACGCGCTCGAAGGCGCCATGAACCAGGCGCAAGCGCAATTGCAGGCGCTGCCCAGCGTGCTCGAACCCATCGTGCGCATCCGCAAGGAAGAACTGGCCTGACATCGGCCAGCGGATTTGACGGGCGCGGCGCATGAGCTATTGCACGTACATCGAGAGTCTCGCGGCCGATACGCAAGACCCCAACAAGGCCTACCACGACCATGAATATGGTTTCCCGATTGCCGACGACAAAACCCTGTTTGGCCGACTGCTGCTGGAGATCAACCAGGCGGGACTGAACTGGACGCTGATGCTGCGCAAAAAAGCGGCCTTTGAGGCCGCCTACGACGGCTTTGACCCGGCGCGCGTAGCCGCCTACGGCGAGGCAGAGCGCCAACGCTTGCTGGCCGATGCCCGCATCGTGCGCAACCGGCTCAAAATCAACGCGGCCATTCACAACGCCCAGGCCGTCCTGGCGCTTCAGAAAGAGTACGGCTCATTGAAGGCCTGGCTGGACACCCATCACCCCAAAACGCTGGACGAATGGACACGCCTGTTCAAGCGCCACTTCAAGTTTGTGGGCGGTGAAATCGTCCATGAATTTCTCATGAGCTGCGGCTACCTGCCCGGCGCGCACGACGCCTCATGTCCGATATACCCGCGGGTGCTGGCCGCGCAACCGCCCTGGGCGCGGCATCTTGCAACCTGCACACAACAAAATCCATCATGAACTACATCTCCACCCGTGGCGAGGCCACGCCGCGCAAGTTCTGCGACATCCTGCTCGAAGGGCTGGCAAGCGACGGCGGGCTTTACCTGCCCGCGCAATACCCCCGGCTGGACGCCAGCCATCTGGCGCGCCTGCGCGACGTGTACACGCGGCAAGGCTACGCGGCGCTGGCCTTTGAAATCCTCGCGCTCTACATCGACGACATACCCGCCGCCGACCTGCGCGCGCTGTGCGCTAAAACCTACACGGAGCAAACCTTTGGCAACGCCGCCATCGCGCCGCTCAAACCGCTGGAAGCGGGCCTGCATCTGCTGGCGCTGTCCAACGGGCCGAGCCTGGCCTTCAAGGACATGGCCATGCAGCTTCTGGGCAACCTCTTTGAATACGAACTGGCGCGCCGCGGCGAGACGCTCAACATCCTGGGCGCAACCAGCGGCGACACCGGCAGCGCCGCCGAATACGCCATGCGCGGCAAAAAAGGCATCCGCGTATTCATGCTCAGCCCGCATGGGCGCATGAGCACGTTCCAGCAGGCGCAAATGTTCTCGCTGCGCGAGGCCAACATCCACAACATCGCCATCGAAGGCGTATTCGACGACTGCCAGGACATCGTCAAAGCGGTCAGTCAGGACCTGGCCTTCAAGCGCCAATATCGCATCGGCACCGTCAACAGCATCAACTGGGCGCGGCTGCTGGCCCAGGTGGTCTACTACTTTGCGGGCTATTTCCAGGCCACGCCATCCAACGGCCAGCCAGTGAGCTTTGCCGTGCCCAGCGGCAACTTTGGCAACGTGTGCGCGGGCCACGTGGCGCGCATGATGGGCCTGCCCATCGCGCAACTGGTGGTCGCCACCAACGAAAACGACGTGCTCGACGAATTCTTCCGCACGGGCCGCTACCGCGTGCGCGCCGCCGCCAGCACACACGCCACCAGCAGCCCGAGCATGGACATCAGCAAGGCCAGCAACTTTGAACGCTTCATTGCCGACTTGCTGGGCCGCGACGGCGCGCGCGTGGCGGCCCTCTTTGGCGACGCGCTCGCCAGCCAAGGCCAGTTCGATTTGGGCGCCGACCCCGCCTTTGCCCGCGTGCGCGCGCAATACGGCTTTGTCAGCGGCAAAAGCACACATGCCGACCGGCTCGCCACCATCCGCGACGTCCACGCGCGCCACGGCCTCATCATCGACCCGCACACCGCCGACGGCCTCAAAGTAGCGCGCCAGCACCAGCAGCCCGATGTGCCCATGGTGGCGCTGGAAACCGCGCTGCCCATCAAATTTGCCGCCACCATCATCGAGGCGCTCGGCCAGCCGCCAGCGCGCCCCGCGCGGTTTGAAGGCATCGAGCGACTGCCGCGCCACGTGCGCGTCATGCCCGCTGACGCGGCGCAAATCAAAACCCTCATAGCCCGGGAATGCGCCGCATGACGCCGCGCCGCGCGCCTTGCCACCGCCGCACCTGCCGCCGGGGCGGCGCGCAAAAGGCGCGCCCATGAAAGTCGTCGGCTTTGCTGGCTACTCCGGCGCCGGAAAAACGCAACTGCTCGTGCAAATCATCGCGCAACTGCGGCAAAAAGGGTTGCGCGTATCGGCCATCAAACACGCGCACCACCAGTTCGACATCGACCACCCGGGCAAAGACAGCTACCGCTACCGGCAGGCTGGCGCGTTTGAAGTCGTCGTCGCCTCGCGCCGCCGACTGGCGCTGGTGCGCGAATACGAGCGCGAAACCGAACTGACTGTCCACCAGATGATCGGCGAGCTATCGGGCCACGTCGACTGGGTCATGGTCGAAGGCTACAAACACAGCGACCTGCCCAAAATCGAAGTCTGGCGCGCCACCACCGGCCAGGCGGCGCGCTACATGGACGACGAGCGCATACTCGCGCTGACCACCGACTTGCCCGCCGCGCTGCTGCCTGCGCCCCCGCGCTGCCCGGTACTCGATTTGAACGACCCGCCCGCCATCGCGCAATGGCTGCTGGACAACCGCCACCGCTTTGCCTACCCGCCACTGCGCCAGCCATAGGCTGCTGGCGC
>JAISNB010000191.1 GCA_031276435.1 Burkholderiaceae bacterium
ACGCTGCTCGCGCTGGATCTGTCCGACAAGGCCGATTGCGTAACGGCGCGCGAAACGCTGGACGCGCACCTGGGCCACGTGCGCCAGCGCCTGAAAGAATTGCGCGCGCTGGAGCGCGCATTGCTCGACTTGCGCGCCCGCTGCGACGGCGCGCAAACGCATTGCCACATCATCGAGGCGCTGCACACACTGGCCGACACGCAGCCACTGGCCGGGCGCGCCACGCCGCGCGCGGCGCGGCATGTGTGACCCGGCATTTGAAACAGCGCTACAAAAAATTGGGAGAGGGAATCGGATTTCCCCCTCGCGCTTTAGAAAAGGCGGCGCGAATGAGCTAGCGCCAGGAGAGAGGACGCCATGTAAACCTCCGTCATTGCGAGGGCCGCAGGCACGTGGCAATCCACTACTCCTATGCGTGTGCAAGTGCACCTCTTCATTGCCCTCTCCCCCCATCCTCACCCCTCGCCCCCCTCCACAAGTGGAGAGGGGAGCATATTGCGCCCTCCCCTTTGGGGAGGGATAGGGAGAGGTCAGAGGGGGAGAGGGTTTGGGTGAGGGGTTCTGCCATGCAAAGCGCGGCGCTTGAATCGGTAGTGCACTCCCCCTCGCTCGCCCCTGCCAGGGCGCGCGCTCCCTCAAGGGAGAGAGGTCAGCAGAGGCGGCGCATCCATCCATCACCCTCGCCCCCTGTGGAGCCATAGGTATCTACACAGCAGGCACATATTCTGGGAGCGTGGGCATTCTGCCCACTGGTTTCTCTCGTGCGTTTCCCCGCGTGAGTGCGTAGGGGCGGGTTTGAAACCCGCCCCTACAGAAGATGGCGCTTGCCACCTGCGGCAACCCCTGCGGACCGGGGGCATGTACCCAGAAAAAACGGCGTTCCTGCGTAAACGCCGTATGGATTGCCACGCGGCCAAAGTCCCTCGCAATGACGAGCGTTTTGGGGTTTGTGGAAAAAATCACTGTCCGCTTTCCCGAACCCTCCCCCCGCTGTGTAGATACCTATGCCTGTGGGAGAGAAGAGCATGCGTCATGCGAGGGGCTGGGCAATGGTAGCGCAACCCTTCCTCTCCCGTCATTGCGAGTGTCCGCAGGGCATGTGGCAATCCAGAGTACCCTGCAATAGCTTTATAGATTGCCATGTCGCTTCGCTTCTCGCAATGACGGTGACAGAGGAAGCGCCTCTCTCCATTGCCCTCGCTCTTTTTTGGGAATGCCCCTCTCCCTAACCCTCCCTCCGCGGGGGAGGGAATTGGATTTTCCCCTCGCCCCTTTGGGGAGAGGGTGGCGCGAAGCGCCGGGTGAGGGCGGCAAGCGAAAAGGGTAGCCGCCCAAATGAAAACCGCCATGGCAAGACGTAAAGCCGCGCGACAATTCATGCGGCTCATGGATTGCCTCGCTGCGCTCGCAATGACGGGGACAGAAGAGGCGCATTTCTTCAGTCTTTGGCTGGCTCTTCGCAATGACGATGTCAAGCAGGGCGCAATGATGTGGGAGCATCTTGCCCACCGTTCGTTTTCATGGGAAAGCAGGACACCCTCACTTCGGATACTTTTTATTTCAGACGATTGCCGGTTTTAACAGTCGCGCGCGGCGGCGCGCGCGCCAAGCACCACGTTGCCGATGACGATGACGGCGGGGCTTTGCAGGCGGGTGCGTCGCGCCTCGCCCAGCAGTTGGCCGAGCGTGGTGACGCAGTGGCGCTGCTGGCCGGTGGTGGCGCGCTCGATGGCGGCGGCGGGCGTGCTGGCGGGCAGTCCTTGCAGCAATCCGGCGCATATGTGCGGCAGGGTGCCCACGCCCATGTAGATGACCAGGGTGAGGCGCTGCGCGTGCGCGCTGCGGGCGATTTGCGCCCAGTCGATGGCGGGGCCGCTTTTTTGCGGGTGGCCGGTGATGAAGAGCACGCCCGGCGCGTGCTGGCGGTGCGTCAGCGGCGCGCCCAGCGCGGTGATGGCGGCCAGCCCCGCGGTGATGCCGTTGACGATTTCAGGCTCGAAGCCCGCGCGGCGCAGGTTTTGCGCTTCTTCGCCACCGCGGCCAAAGATGAAGGGGTCGCCGCCTTTGAGGCGCACCACGGTTTCGCCCGCCCGGGCAGCGTCGAGCATGAGTTGTTCGATGTACGCCTGCGGCGTGCTTTGGTGCCTGCCGCCGCGTTTGCCCACGGGGACGATGCGAGCGCCCGGGCTGGCGTGGGCGGCGAGTATGTCCGCGCTGACCAGTTCGTCCACCAGAATCAGGCTGGCCGAGCGAATGGCTTTGACGGCTTTGAGGGTCAGCAGATCGGGGTCGCCGGGGCCGGCGCCAACCAGCCAGATGCGGCCCGGTGTGGTGGTGGGCGGCGCGCTCATGCGGATGAATCTTGCAGGCACTGGCAGGCGCGTGCGATGAGCGCCGCCTGCCTGGCAATCGGCGCTGGCGCGGGGGTCTGGCCATCCAGCACGGCGCGGATGTATTGCGCGGTGCTTGCGGCGTCGATGGCGCGCGGCAGATCGGGCAAGGCGGCGAGCGTGCCGGTTTGCCCCGGCTCGGTCAGGCAGTCAGCCTCTTGCAGCGGCAGCAGTATTTGCATGGCGGGCGCGCGGCGGGCGTCGGCCACGGGTTCGCCTTCGGTGCCGCGCAGCAGCATGGCTGGCTGTTGCCGCAAGGCAAAGGCGGCGCGCATGGTTTCGGCGTAGGCCGGGTGGGTGTAGCTGCCAACGACCAGCGCGCGCGCCGTGGCTGCCGGATTCATCAGTTTGACCAGGCTGTGCGCGGGGTTGCGCAGGCCGATCAGCCAGCGCGCCTGAAGCAGGCGCGCCAAGCCCGGGTGCAGCGCCTCGGTGGCGACAAAGCGCACTTGCCCGGGCCGCAATGGCGCGCTGGCGCTGGCAGCGGCAATGCCCAGTTGCGCGAGCACGTCGCGCGTGCTGGCCTGGCGCGTTTGTGTGTCGGCACCGTGGACCAGTACGGGCCAGCCCTGGCGCGCCAGCAGCAGCGCGAGCAAGGCAGCCAGCGCGGGCAGCTTGCGCGCGCCGTTGTAGCAAGGCAGGACGACGACGGGCAGCGCGGCGTCGGTGACGGGCACTTTGTGCAGGCGCTGGTCGATGGCGTCCAGAAAACCAGCCATTTCAGGCGGCGTTTCGCCCTTGATGCGCATGGCGATGCAAAAGGCGCCCGTTTCCAGATCGCTGCATTGACCATCGAGTAGCTGGCCCATCAGATCGGCAGCCTGCGCGCGCGCAAGCGCCC
>JAISNB010000085.1 GCA_031276435.1 Burkholderiaceae bacterium
CAACAACGCGCCGCCATGGATTTGGCAGCCCGCCCCAACCGCGTGACCGCAAAAGATGACAGCGTAGCCGTGCTTGTTGATACGCCGGTCACGATTTCAGTGCTTGGCAATGACTTTTACTGGAACAAAAATCATCCTGGTGTCGACATCAGCGTGGATGACAGCGGCGCATTGCCTGTCAGCACCTGGCCAAAAACCACGGCCTACGGCGGCACGGCCAGCCTGAATCCAGATGGTACTGTTGTTTACACGCCCGCTGCTGGATTCGTTGGAATCGATACCTTTACTTACCGCATTGTTGCGCAAGATGGTTTTGGTGCGACAGCCACGGTAAAAATCAGCGTGCAAACGGCTGTACCGGCCAATAACCCTGTGGCCTTGATTGGTCTGGCTTTGGGCATGGTGGGCGCTGGCGGGTTTATGCTGCGTCGCCAGCGTAAACAGGCACGGTAAAGCGGCGAAATCGCGCGCGGGAAAGCCGTGCTGCCTTTGTTCAAAAGCCACTCTTCGGGGTGGCTTTTTTGTTGCGCATAGGCCAAAAGATGCTGGATGCACTGGCGCAACCCGGCCCGTGACGGGGCGCGCTGGGGCGCTGGACGATAATTGCTGCTTCATGGCGGTTTGAGGACAGGGTGCCAAGATGGAGCAAGCGCGCACTGCCAGCGGCGGCGGCATACGCGAGGTGGAGGGCGATTTGCTCGACCAGCCGGTCGATGTCATCGTCAATGCCTGGAATCGCAACGTCATTCCCTGGTGGCTTTTGCTGCCGCAGGGGGTGTCCGGGGCGATCAAGCGGCGCGGCGGGCTGGAGCCTTTTCGCGAGCTGGCCCGGCACGGCCCGATTCCGCTTGGCGGGGCGGTGTTCACGTCGGCGGGGCGCTTGCCTTTCAAGGGCATCATCCATGTGGCCGGAATCAATTTGTTGTGGTTCGCCACGGAAAAGTCCATCCGGCTGTCGACCCGTTCCGCGTTGCGACTGGCTCAGCAGAAGTCTTGCCGCGCGATTGCGTTTCCGCTGATAGGCGCGGGCACGGGCGGCGCTTCGCGGCAGAAAACGCGCGCGCTCATGCGATCGGAGATCGAGGCGTTTGGTTTCCCGGGCGAGGTGCTCATCGTGACGCACCACAGGCCGTAAGTGGCAACGGATTGCGCCGCCGACGGCAATTTTTCTGAACGGCTTACATCGCCCTGAACACCGATTCCGTCGACCGCATTCGATCGCTGAATTTCTGCGCGGCCTATGCGGCTGTGAACATACGCTGCTGCGCAAACCGCGTAGCCCTGCCGGATTCCTGAATGGCTTGCGCGGGCCATGAACAACACGGTCGAGACTGTCCCCCGGAGTGGCCTTTTTGCCGCGCGCGCTTTGCGCCCCGCCCGCGCAGAGGAGGCAGCGCAGCGGCGGCGCGTTCGGGCGGGAACAGGTTCGGCGGGCGTTCTGGCGTATATTGCGGAGGGACCGGTCGCGCTATTCGACCCGGGGACGACGACGAGAGAAATCACAGGAGGTTCAATCTGCCATGACTGTTTCATTTACTCCACAGGTTGCGCGCAAATCGCGCGGCAAGAAAAAACCCGATGGCCTGGACTTGCGCGCGCGCGCCGCGCTGGCCGATGCGACGGGTTCGCTGTCGCCGCAGTCCATGCTGCTGGCCTGGGCCGATTGGCTGTCGCATCTGGCCATGTCGCCAGGCAAGCAGTCCGAGTTGCAGCAATTGGCCGCGCGGCAGGCGCGCGAGTTGCTCGGTTATGGCGTTGAGCGCCTGCTGGCCAGTCTGGCGCCAACGCGCGCTGCGGCAGTGGCCGAGCCGCCAGCCACGGACCATCGCTTTGACGATCCGCAGTGGCACCAATGGCCCTTCAGCATCTGGCGGCAGGCATTTTTGCTGAACCAGCAGTGGTGGGATGCCGCCACGCACGACGTGATGGGCGTGGATCGCCACCACGAAAAGGTGGCCGCGTTTACCGCGCGCCAGTTGCTGGACATGTTTGCGCCGAGCAACCAGTTGGCGACCAATCCGGTGGTTTTGCAGCGCACGCTCAAAGAGCGTGGCGCCAATTTGCAGCGCGGCTGGCAGTGCTGGATCGATGATTTGCGCCGCCAGTTGTCGGGCCAGCCGCCCGAGGGAACGGAGCGTTTTGTCGTGGGCAAGGACGTGGCCGTTACGCCCGGCAAGATTGTGCTGCGCACGCCGCTGATGGAGCTGATCCAGTACAGCCCCAGTACCGACAAGGTGCACCCGGAGCCGGTGCTGCTGGTGGCAGCCTGGATCATGAAGTACTACATTCTTGATTTGTCGCCGCACAACTCGCTGGTCAAGTACCTGGTCGATCAGGGCCACACGGTGTTCTGCATTTCCTGGAAGAACCCGGGCGCCGCCGAGCGCGACATTGGCCTGGAAGACTATCTGGAGATGGGCTTTCACGCGGCGCTGAACGCCATTGGCGCCATCGTGCCCGATCAGCGCGTGCACGCCGCCGGATACTGCCTGGGCGGCACTTTGCTGACCATTGCCGAAGCCGCCATGGCGCGCAACGGCGACAAGCGGCTGGCCTCCATCAGCCTGTTTGCCGCGCAGGCCGATTTCAGCGAGCCTGGCGAGCTGGCCCTGTTCATAGACGAAAGCCAGGTCAGCCTGCTGGAAGCGCAAATGGACAAGGTGGGCTATCTGCGCGCGGATCAAATGTCTGGCGCGTTCCAGATGCTGCGCTCCTACGACCTGCTGTGGTCGAAAATCGTCAACGACTACCTGCTTGGCGACAGGCGGCCCATGAACGACCTCATGGCCTGGAACGCCGACGCCACGCGCATGCCCGCGAAAATGCATTCGCAGTACCTGCGCCGGATGTTCCTGAACAACGAGCTGAGCACCGGGCATTACCCGGTCGATGGCCGGCCCGTGTCGCTGGGCGACATCACGCTGCCCGTGTTCTGCGTGGGCACCGAAACCGACCACGTCGCGCCGTGGCGTTCGGTTTACAAGCTGCATTACCTTGCGCCAGCGGAAATCACCTTTGCGCTCACCAGCGGCGGGCACAACGCGGGCATTGTCAGCGAGCCGGGCCGACCGCGCCGGCATTACCGCCTGCACAAACGCTCCGCGGGCGAGGGCTACATGTCGCCCGACGAATGGCTGGCATCGGTCGATCCGGTTGAAGGCTCGTGGTGGAC
>JAISNB010000170.1 GCA_031276435.1 Burkholderiaceae bacterium
GGCTGCGCACGCCATGACCTGCCGGTCAAGTGTGTTGACGTGCGCCCCTGCCGCAAGGGCGGCAGGTCAGCTACTCCCCAGTGACGCGCGGGCAATGTAGCACATGTCGCGCGATTGAGGCGCTCAGGCGCCGCGCTGGCGCACAGCTTCGTACAAGCAGACGCCGCTGGCGACCGAGACGTTAAGGCTTTCTACCGCGCCCGCCATGGGGATGCGCGCCAGTTCGTCGCAGCGTTTGCGGGTAAGCTGGCGCAGGCCGGTTCCTTCCGCGCCCAGCGCCAGCGCGACGGGGACTTTGAGGTCCATCTGGTAGAGCGTTTTGGGAGCGTCGTCGCAGGCGCCGATGATCCAGATGCCGCGTTCCCTGAGTTCGCCAAGCGTGCGCGCCAGGTTGGTGACCATGAAGTAGGGCACGGTTTCGGCCGCGCCGCTGGCTACTTTGGCGACGGTGGCGTTGATGCCGGCGGCATGGTCTTTGGGCGCGATGACGGCGTGCGCGCCCGCGCCGTCGGCCACGCGCAGGCAGGCGCCCAGGTTGTGCGGGTCGGTGACGCCATCGAGTACGAGCAGCAGCGCGGGTTGGGCGAGCGCATCAAGCAGGTCGTCGAGCGAGCGGGCGGGCGCCGCTGCCGGTTGCACGCGCGCGGCCAGGCCCTGGTGGTTCAGGGAGCCGCTGAGCCTGTTCAGGCGCGCGGAGTCGGCGCCGATGACGCGCACACCCGCTTCGGCGGCGCGGCTGAGAAACTGGCGCATGCGCGCGTCGCGGCGCGCGGGGTCGGCGTACAGCTCGACAATGGATTGGGGCGCGGTTTTCAAGCGCACGCCCACGGCGTGAAAACCAAACAGGATCTGGGTCGAAGCAGGCATGGGCCGGATTATCGGATGGGCGCGCGCGTCACCCATTTTTTCAGGCAGGGCGAAAGCGCGCGCAAGCCCATGCGCAGGACGGCGCGCGGGCGCGGTCCCTGAAAAACAGACCGGCTTGCAACTCGGTTAAGCTGCGGGGAATTGTTTTTTTGATCCATGGCTTATTCGGCAAACGTTCTCAATTCGCAGGCGGAAACGTCGCTGGTGCGCTCGGTGCTCGGGCGTTTTGCGCAGGAGCTGGCGCTGGTCATTGGCCTGGCAGCGCTGATTCTGGCTGGCATGGCGCTGGCGAGCCATTCGCCGCTGGATGCGGCCTGGTCAACCACGGGCGCCGACGGGCAGGTACGCAACTGGGCTGGCCGCTTTGGCGCGTGGATCAGCGATCTGGCTTATGTGCTGCTTGGCTTTTCCGCCTGGTGGTGTGTTGCGGCGGCGCTGTCCGCGTGGCTGCGCGCGGTGCGCGCCTGGCTGCAAGGCGGCGCGCCGCCAGCGCGTCCCAAAGGCTGGGTGGCCCGGCTGGCGCGCGGGCGCTGGGCTTTCTGGATCGCTCTGGCCGTGCTGCTGATGGCCAGCAGCGCGCTGGAGTGGTCGCGCCTGTACCGGCTGGAAGATGCGCTGCCCGGCGCGTCGGGCGGGGTGCTCGGACAATGGCTGGGGCCACTGCTGACGCGCTGGCTGGGCTTTACCGGATCGGCGCTGCTGTGTCTGGGCGCGACCATGGCGGGCGTGGCGCTGGTGTTTGGCTTTTCCTGGTTCCGGTTGGCCGAGCGCCTGGGCGCGGCTGTGGACGCGCTGGTGCAGATGCGCCGCAAAAAGCGCGCCGCAGCCGAGGATGTGAAGCTGGGCCAGGAAGCCGCGCGCGAGCGCGAGGCGCTGGCGCAGCACGCGCGCGGCGCAGCCGCCGCCGCGCCGCAACCGCAGCCACATGCCGTGCTGATCGAGCCAGTGCTGGCCGAAGTGCCCAAAAGCGCGCGCGTGGTCAAAGAGCGCCAGAAGCCACTGTTTACCGACTTGCCCGACAACACGTTGCCGCAGATCGATCTGCTCGATCCGGCGCCAGCGCGCAAGAACATGGTCGCGCCCGAGACGCTGGAGATGACCAGTCGGCTGATCGAGAAAAAGCTCAGGGACTTTGGCGTGGAAGTGCGCGTGGTGGCCGCAGCCCCCGGCCCGGTGATTACGCGCTACGAGATCGAACCGGCCACGGGCGTCAAGGGCGCGCAAATCGTCAACCTTGCCAAGGACTTGGCGCGCGCGCTCAGTCTGGTATCGATCCGCGTGATTGAAACCATTCCCGGCAAGAACTACATGGCGCTGGAGTTGCCCAACGCCAAGCGGCAAACCATCCGCCTGTCGGAAATCCTGGGTTCGCAGGTTTACAACGACGCCAAATCCATGCTGACCATTGCGCTTGGCAAAGACATCGTGGGCCAGCCCGTGGTGGCCGACCTGGCCAAAATGCCGCACGTGCTGGTGGCCGGCACCACGGGATCGGGCAAATCGGTGGGTCTGAACGGCATGATCCTGTCGCTGCTGTACAAGACCGAGGCGCGCGACGTGCGGCTGCTGATGATCGACCCCAAGATGCTCGAAATGAGCGCCTACGAAGGCATCCCGCACCTGCTGGCGCCCGTGGTCACCGACATGCGGCAGGCCGCCAACGGCCTGAACTGGTGCGTGGCCGAAATGGAACGCCGCTACAAACTCATGAGCAAGGCGGGCGTGCGCAACTTGGCGGGCTACAACCAGAAAATAGACGAAGCCGCGGCGCGCGGCGAATTCATCGGCAACCCCTTGAGCCTGACGCCCGACGACCCCGAACCACTGACGCGGCTGCCCTACATCGTGGTGGTCATCGACGAACTGGCCGACCTGATGATGGTGGTGGGCAAAAAACTCGAAGAACTGATTGCCCGGCTGGCGCAAAAAGCGCGCGCGGCGGGCATCCACCTGATTTTGGCCACGCAGCGCCCGAGCGTGGACGTCATCACCGGCCTCATCAAAGCCAACATCCCCACGCGCATCGCCTTCCAGGTCAGCAGCAAAATCGACAGCCGCACCATCCTCGACCAGATGGGCGCCGAAACCCTGCTCGGCATGGGCGACATGCTGTACCTGCCCAGCGGCACGGGACTGCCCGTGCGCGTGCACGGTGCCTTCGTCAGCGACGACGAAGTGCACCGCGTGGTGCAATACCTGCGCGCCCAGGGCGCGCCCAACTACATCGAAGCCGTGCTTGAAGGTGGCGCAACCGACGGCGACGACGCGCTGGCGGGCGGCGGCAGCGGAGACGGCGAAAAAGATCCGCTGTACGACCAGGCCGTCGCCATCGTGCTGCAAGACCGCAAGGCCAGCATCTCCTACGTGCAGCGCAAACTCAAAATCGGCTACAACCGCGCCGCCCGCCTGCTGGAAGACATGGAAAAAGCGGGCCTCATCAGCGCGCTTGCCGCCAGCGGCCAGCGCGACATCCTGGTGGCCGCCGCGCGCGAGGATTGATGACCCGGACAAACCGCACCCCCTGCCGAACGATAAAACACACCGGAATACCCATGATCAAAAAGAAAACATTGCTGACTCTGGCCGCCGCCCTGACCGTATCCGTGGCGGCGCATGCCGACGGACTGCGCGAGCTGGAGCGTTTCTTGCGCGAAGTCAACAGCGGCAGCGCCGACTTCACACAAGTAACCACCGCGCCGCCCAACCGCGCGGACGCCAATGTGAACGCAAACGCGGGCGAAGGCGAAGCGGCAACAGCGGCGCGGAACGCCAAAACCAGAACATCCAGCGGGAAATTTGAATTCTTGCGGCCCGGACGCTTTCGCTTTGACTACACCAAACCCTTTGCGCAAACCATCGTGGCCGACGGCCAGACACTGTGGCTGCACGACCCTGA
>JAISNB010000178.1 GCA_031276435.1 Burkholderiaceae bacterium
TCAGGGTCGACCAGGCTGCCTTTTTGTTGCACGTGCGCGCCCAGTGTTTCGCGCAATGCCTTGTGCATCAGGTGCGTGACGCTGTGGTTGCGCATGGTGGCGGCGCGGCGCGCGGCGTCAACTTGCGCGCGCACGACGTCGCCTACGCACAGGCTGCCTTGTGTTTGCAGGCCATGGTGGCCGAATGCGTCGGCCCGGATTTTCTGGGTGTCCTGTACGCTAAAGAGCGCGCCTTCGCCGCCGCTGAGCGTGCCCTGGTCGCCCACTTGGCCGCCGCTTTCGGCGTAAAAGGGGGTGACGCTCAGTACCACGATGCCGCTTTGCCCTTCTTTGAGTTGCGGCACGCTGAGGCCTTCGTGGTAGAGCGCGACGACGCTGGCGTTTTCTTCCAGATGGTCGTAGCCGGTGAAGGCGTGGCCGTCGCCGGTGTATTCAACGGCGCGTTCCATTTTGAATTTGCCCGCGGCGCGGCCCGCGGCTTTTTGCGCGGCCATGGCCTGGTCGAATCCGTCCACGTCAACTTTGACGCTTCGCTCGCGCGCGATGTCCTGGGTTAAATCCAGCGGAAAACCGTAGGTGTCGTGCAGTTTGAAGGCGGTGTCGCCAGTGATTGTGGCTTCTTGGGAAAATACTATGGGTTTGCCTGGATCGGGTTCTGGACGACGGATCGGGTTGAGTTTGATTTGCCCTATTTCAGCATCCAGAATATCCATCCCCACAGCCAGTGTTTCGTAGAAGCGTTCTTCTTCGGTTTTCAGGGCGGCGGTGATGCGCTGTTGGTCGGCCACGATTTTGGGGTAGGCCTGGCCCATGGTTTGCACCAGCGTGGCCACCAGTTTGTGGAAGAAGGGGGTTTTCTGGCCCAGTTTGTAGCCATGGCGAATGGCGCGGCGGATGATGCGGCGCAGCACATAGCCACGCCCTTCGTTGCCGGGGATTACGCCGTCGGCCACCAGAAAGGCGGTGGCGCGGATGTGGTCGGCAATGACTTTGAGCGACGGGTTTTCGGCGTCCGTGCAGCCGGTGACGCGGGCGGCGGCGGCAATCAGCGTTTTGAACAGGTCGATTTCGTAGTTGCTGTGCACGCCTTGCAAGATGGCGGCAATGCGCTCCAGCCCCATGCCGGTGTCCACGCAGGGCGCGGGCAGCGGCGTGAGGCGCCCTTGCTCGTCCATGTTGAATTGCATGAACACGTGGTTCCAGATTTCGATGAAGCGGTCGCCATCCTCGCCGGGGCTGCCCGGCGGGCCGCCGGGGATGTGCGCTCCGTGGTCGTAGAAGATTTCCGAGCAGGGGCCGCAGGGGCCGGTGTCGGCCATCATCCAGAAGTTGTCCGATTTGTAGCGCCCGCCCTTGTTGTCGCCAATGCGGATCACGCGCTCGGGCGGCAGGCCGATGTCGGCTCGCCAGATGCCGTAGGCCTCGTCGTCTTCGGCGTACACGGTTGCCAGCAGGCGCTCGGGGGGCAGCTTGTACACACGGGTCAGAAGTTCCCAGCCCCACTGGATGGATTCGCGCTTGAAGTAGTCGCCAAAGCTCCAGTTGCCCAGCATTTCAAAGAAGGTGTGGTGGCGCGCGGTGTAGCCCACGTTTTCCAGGTCGTTGTGTTTGCCGCCCGCGCGCAGGCAGGTCTGCACCGAGGCGGCGCGCGTGTACGGGCGCTTGTCAGCGCCCAGGAACACGTCCTTGAACTGCACCATGCCGCTGTTGGTGAACATCAGCGTCGGGTCGTTCAGCGGCACCAGCGGGCTGGATGGCACAACCACGTGCCCCTTGGCCGCAAAAAAGTCCAGGAAGGTTTTGCGTATGTCGGCAACGGTGAAGCGGGAAGATGGACTGCTCATGGCATGAAAACCGTGGGAGAAAACAAAAAGGCCCGAAGGCGCGCGGCCCGCGCATTCAGGCGAGCCGCAAATTATAGGTTTGCGCCCTTGCCGCCGCGGCGCAAGCGCCCGCGCCGTGGCGGCGGCGCGCCAATGCCCACTGGGGCAACGTTTCTTTGGCCCGCCCGGTTAAGCTAGGCGGCTGGCGCCTGCTAATTGCTGGCGCCCGTGTTTTTATCCCCCTTGCGCAAGAAAGACGCCGATGACCGCCGCTGCCCCAACCACCGCTGTTTCTCCACTGGCCCAACTTCAGGATCCGGCGCTGCTCAAAACCGATGGCCTGATTGGTGGTCAATGGATCGATGCCCCGGCCCGCTTTGCCGTGTGCGACCCGGCCACGGGCCTGCAATTGGCCGCCGTTGCCAATCTGGGCGCGGCCCACGCGCAAGCGGCCATCGACGCGGCCCGCGCCGCCTGGCCCGCCTGGCGCGCCCAGACCGCCAAAGCGCGCGGCCTGCTGCTGCGCAAGTGGTATGAGCTGATCGCCTTGCACGCCGACGATCTGGCGCGCATCATGACGGCCGAGCAAGGCAAGCCCTGGCCCGAGGCCAAGGGCGAAGTGGCCTACGCCGCCAGCTTTGTGGAGTGGTTTGCCGAGGAAGGCCGCCGCGTCTATGGCGAAGCCATCCCCACCGCCGACGGCAACAAGCGTTACCTGACCATCCGCCAGCCCGTTGGCGTGTGCGCGGCCATCACGCCGTGGAACTTTCCGCTCGGCATGATTACGCGCAAGGTCGCGCCCGCACTGGCCGCGGGCTGCCCGGTTGTCATCAAGCCCGCCGAGCAAACACCGCTGACGGCGCTGGCCGCCGCCGAACTGGCCGCGCGCGCGGGCATCCCCGCGGGCATATTCAACGTGCTGCCCGCCGACGCCGCGCAATCGGTTGCCATTGGCAAGGCGCTCACCGATTCGCCCGTCGTCCGCCACCTGAGCTTTACCGGCTCCACCGAAGTGGGCCGCATCCTGATGCGGCAAAGCGCCAACACCCTCAAAAGCCTGTCGCTGGAACTGGGCGGCAACGCGCCCTTCATCGTGTTCGACGATGCCGATCTGGACAGCGCTGTATCTGGCGCGCTGGCCGCCAAATACCGCAACGCGGGCCAGGCCTGCGTGGCGGCCAACCGCTTTTATGTGCAGCAAGGCATTTACGAGGCATTCGCCGCCAGACTGGCCGAAAAAAGCCAGGCCCTGCGCGTGGGCAACGGCTTTGCCGAAGGCGTCAGCATCGGCCCGCTGATCGACGACGCGGCCATCGCCAAGGTGGAGCGACACGTGGCCGACGCGCAACAGCGCGGCGCGCGCCTTCTTGCCGGTGGCAAGCGCGTGGCGGCGGCGGCAACGGGCCGGTTCTTCGAACCAACGGTGCTGGCCGACGTGACGGGCGAGATGCTTTGCGCGCGCGAGGAGACCTTTGGCCCGGTGGCCGCACTCATCCGCTTCAAAGACGAAGCCGACGCCATCGCCCAGGCCAACGACACCATTTACGGGCTGGCCGCCTACCTCTACAGCCGCGACGCGGGCCGCATCTGGCGCGTGGCCGAGGCGCTGGAATGCGGCATGGTGGGCATCAACACGGGTGCCATTTCCACGGCGGAAGTGCCTTTTGGTGGCGTCAAGCAATCGGGCCTGGGCCGCGAAGGCTCGCGCCACGGCATGGACGCATACGTGGAAATCAAATACCTCTGCCTGGGCGACATCCAGTAGCTGGTGTAACCGATGCGCGCGTGCTGGAAGCCGTACCTCTGGGCGGTTGACTGCGCGCGCGGGCCGAGCTGGCCGCCACTCGCCTTCCTTGCTGCTCTCGATGCACCACGCACAAGGCATGAGGCAAGCAGCAAGGAGCCAAGGGCGCATCCACCCATTCATCCCGTCAACTTGCAAGAAGCAAAATATGTGAAATGGCAACAGAACAGAAATAGATTCCGGAACCTCTGGGCTTTATTTTTCAACCGCTGGTGTAATCAGAAATCAGCAGAATAAAAAATGTAATAATAATTTCAAAAAAACCGATGATTTCCGAATTTCGCAGCCACAATTTTTACACAAACTGGCGCTCAAAACCTTTGCTGGCTTTTGTTATCTCGCTGCCATGTCCATGCCAGTCTGGCGCAATTCAACCCCATTGATTGCAACACCAACCCTGCCATTTTCAATACAGGTGTCGATAGCGCAAACAACTACTTGATCAGATTGAGTCCATCTGCCCTGGATGCGCACTGGGAATACGCTGTTCAAAGTGGCACAACTTGCAGGGAGCACAGTCCAAGTGCTTTGTATTCCACGCTGCCGTTCCTGCCATGGAACCCGGCACCAATTCATGACCCATCAAATCAACACAGCGCTTGGCTCGCACCGATGTCTGCAAACGCGCAATGGGTTGGCCCGTCGTCAGTGTCAGCAAATTACGCCACCATCTGGTACGCTATACGCTGGAACTGGATGCCAGCGTTGTTGACATCAGCACCTTCAGCTTGTCCATTGGCACATCAATGTAGACGATCGTTTGTACCATATTTATGTCAATGATGTGGACATTTTTGCGCTTCCCCCCGTTTCCCTGGCACCAGGGAATTACGTGGTTGACGCAGTTTACGACAGAACCTCCCCATACTCTGTCACATTGGACCAAGGTTGGAAAGAGAGTGAAAACCAGATTATTGTTGTGGTATACAATGGCACAATCGCTTCAGGATCATTGATCCAGCCCCAGCCCGGCGGCACTGGCGTGCCGTTTTGCATTGCCAAAGCCAGAGCCGCCGCTGTCCCAATACTTGACCGACGCGCTTACTGGCTGATGGGCTTGGGTATTTTGCGCTGGGCGTCGTAATCACAGCGCACCGCAGGCAGGGGCGCTAGGAAACCGTCATTGCGAGCAGCGTTGCGACGTGGCAATCCATCCCTGCAACACAGTCGGCATACGGGAGGAGGGTACCCCACCCTCTCTCGCCCCTGACGGGGCACTCTCTCCCTGAAAGGGAGAGAGTAAGGCAAGCGGAGCTTCATGAATTGTCATGTCGCTTCGCTCCTCGCAATGACGAGATAAGGCAGAGCAGTGTTGTGTGCCCCTCTTTCTCGCGCGCCAGCGCATCAGGCATCCTCTGGCAAGAACAGCGATTGCAGATCGCTCAAGATGTCAAAACCGCGTGCGGTGGGGGCGATGCGCTGGCCCGCACGGGTGAGCCACTGGTTTTGCTCGGCTTTTTCCAGCGCGCTGGCAATGCTGCTTAAGGGCAGTCCGGTTCTTTCCGTGAAGTCGCTCTGCTCGAAGCCTTCGCGCAGGCGCAAGGCGTTGAGCATGAATTCAAATGGCAGGTCGCGCCGCGCGATTTCTCTCTCTTGCGCGACGGCGTGGCCTGCGCTGGCGCGTTGCATGTAAAGCTGTGGATGCCGGTAGCGCACTTGCCGGATGATGCGGTGGGCAAAGCTGAGTTTGCCGTGCGCGCCCGCGCCAATGCCCAGGTAGTCGCCAAATCGCCAGTAGTTCAGGTTGTGCTGGCACGCATGGCCCGCGCGGGCAAAGGCCGATACTTCGTAGCGCGCCATGCCCGCGGCGGCGGTTTGCGCTGTCAGCGCGTCCAGCATGTCCCAAGCGGTGTCGGCGTCGGGCAGGGGGGGGGGATGCCGGGCAAAGCGGGTACCGGATTCGATGGTGAGGTGGTAGTACGACAGGTGCGGCGGCGCGTAATCGAGCGCCATGCGCAGATCGGCCTGCAATTGCGCCATGTCTTGTGCGGGCAGGGCGTACATGAGGTCGAGGTTGAAGGTGTCGAAAGCGCGCGCGGCTTCACGCACGGCGGCGTGCGCTTGGCTGGCGTTGTGTACGCGGCCAATGGATTGCAGCAGGTTGTCGTTGAAGCTCTGTACACCGATGGACAGGCGCGTGACGCCCGCTTGCCGGAACGCGATGAAGCGATCTTTCTCGAAGGTGCCGGGGTTGGCTTCCAGCGTGATTTCACACGCTGGCCTCAAGGGCGCGCGCGCGCGTATGGCGGCCAGCAGCCGGTCTATGGATTCAGGCGTGAACAGGCTCGGGGTGCCGCCGCCTATGAATACGCTTTGCAGCGGACGGCCCCA
>JAISNB010000130.1 GCA_031276435.1 Burkholderiaceae bacterium
ATAGTTCGTTACACCCTTGGAACAGCGATGATTCCGCGAGAGAGCCAGGAGCGTCCAGCCGGCTTTTTCACATCAACCCGAACGGTTGCCTGGGCACCAAGCCCGTATTTTGCAAGGAAGGGATTGTGAAAAATGACTGAAGCAGTGCTGTCCATGCGGAAAGGAGAACTCTTTACGATAGAAAACGCTTGACAATGAACACGGTTGCTCTCTCGCCCCTGCCAGGGCACTCTCTCCCTTGAAGGGAGAGAGGAAAACAGGCGTCATTGTGCGAGGAGCGGCAATGCGGGCAACCTTTCCCCTCTCGTCATTGCGAGTGCCGCAAGGCACGTGGCAATCCAGTTGAAGCTGTGCAAGTTGCTTCGGCGCTGCAAGCCAACCTTGGGCAGGGCAGGGTGCAAGCCCCGCTGGAAATCATGGATTTGCGTCGCCGTGCTGCATACTGTGCGTTTTCATTGGCGTCGGCCATGGCTTCTGGACAGCGGCCATGAGGGCGGGGCCATGAACCGGCTGAACCGACGACTAAGGCGCGCATGACTCTGACCGAACTCAAGTACATCGTGGCGGTGGCCCGCGAAAAACACTTTGGCAAGGCGGCCGAGGCCTGCTTTGTGTCGCAGCCCACGCTGTCGGTGGCCGTCAGGAAGCTCGAAGACGAGCTGGATGTCAAGCTGTTCGAACGCAATGCGGGCGAAGTCAGCGTGACCGCGCTGGGCGAGGATATCGTGCGGCAGGCGCAAAGCGTGCTGGAGCAGGCCGGGCAGATCAAGGAGATTGCCAAGCGCGGCAAAGACCCGCTGGCCGGGCCGCTGAATCTGGGGGTGATCTACACCATTGGCCCCTACTTGCTGCCCGATCTGGTGCGGCAGGTGATCGACCGCACGCCGCAAATGCCGCTCATCTTGCAGGAGAATTTCACCGCGCGCCTGCTGGAAATGTTGCGCACGGGCGAGATCGACTGCGCGATTCTGGCCGAGCCGTTTCCGGACACCGGGCTGGCGCAAGCGCCCTTGTACGACGAGCCGTTCTGGGCCGCCATGCCCGCCAGGCACCCGCTGGCCAAGGCCAAATCCGTGACCGCCGCGCAACTGCGCCAGCAAAACATGCTGCTGCTGGGCAACGGGCATTGCTTTCGTGACCACGTGCTCCAGGTGTGTCCGGAATTCGCGCGCTTTACCAATCCGGGCAATGGCATGTCCGAAGGCATTCGCAGGAGCTTTGAAGGCTCGTCGCTTGAGACCATCAAGCACATGGTGGCCGCGGGCATGGGCGTTACGCTGGTGCCGCGCCTGGCGGTGCCCTCTGACGCGCTGGATAAGGGCAAGAGCGCCGCGGCATCGCACAGCGATGCGCCTTTTTTGCGCTACCTGCCGGTCGACGCAGAAGGCGCATCAGCGCAACCCATGCGGCGCGTGGTGCTGGTGTGGCGGCGCAGCTTTACGCGCTACGAGGCCATCGCCGCGCTGCGCAACGCCATTCATGCCTGCGAATTGCCCGGGGTCAAACGCCTGACCTGAGCGGCGCCCGGGCAAACCGGACTGGCGCGCGGCACTGTGGTGGGCGCTTGCGGCGCGGCTTCGCGCGCGTTCAATTTTGGCCGAAAGCCGCGCCCAGTTCCCCGGCGCGCTGGGCCGCCGCGTGCATGGCGGCGATGAACGCCGGTTTTACACCCGCCTGATCCAGCGCCGTGAGCGCGGCAAACGTGGTGCCGCCCTTGCTGGTTACGCGCTCGCGCAGCACCGCTGGCGACTCGCCCGATTGCAGCGCCAGCGCGCTGGCGCCCGCAAAGGTGTTCAGGGCCAGTTCCAGCGATTGCCCGGCGCTCAGGCCCAGTTGCGTGCCGGCCTCGGCCATGGCTTCCAGAAAATAAAACACGTATGCCGGGCCGGAGCCTGAAAGCGCCGTTACCGCATCCAGCAGTTCTTCGCGCGCCACCCACAGGCACGCGCCTGTGGCGCGGATTGCGTTTTCAGCCAGCGCGCGGTCGCTGCCGGACACATCGGTGCTGGCAAACAGAGCGGCCATGCCGTGTCCGATCAATGCTGGCGTGTTGGGCATGCAGCGCACTAGCCGCCGGGTGCCCAGCCAGGCGGCAATGGCCTGGGTGGGAATGCCAGCGGCCACGCTCAGATGCAGTGCGTCCGCAGTCCACGGCGCAACGGGCAAAGCGGCCTCACGCATGACCTGGGGCTTGACGGCCCAGATCACCAGATCGGCGCGCTTGAAGCTGGCCGATGGCGCGCGCTCTACCGCAACGTGCCATTGCGACGTCAATCGCGCGGCGGCATCGGCGTCGGGTTCCAGCACCAGAATCTGCCGGGCTGGTAACCCGTTGCGCAGCAGCGCGCCCAGGATGGCGGTGGCCATGTTGCCGCCGCCAATGAAGGCCAGGGTGGCCGAGGCGAGGGCGTCCGGCAATGCGGGCGGATGGGCAGGCGGTGAAACAGGGGTTGATGTGGGCGATGCGGTCATGGCAGAGGGACAGAACTGAATGGCTTGAAGAAAACAATGCGCGCGAAAGTGCAAAGTGGCCCTGCGAGCGCGAGTGCAAAGTCTAGTGCAAGCCAGGGCAAGGCTTGCGCAACACGTTCAGGAAATGACCACGGCGCAACACGGCTGCGGTAGCGCACCAGGCAAAGCGATGGCGATAAAACCAAGGCATTCCCGAAAGTAAGTAACAACAAACCCCTGCTTTTGCGGGCGGCTCGGACATGGCTGGCAGGATGCGCCAGGCACAGGTGGCTTGACAAGCGCTGGCAAATCAGTGAGAATACATGACTTCGCTGGAAAAAAGCGAAGCTTAACAGCCCAAAACAAGGTTCGCGTTTGCGTTGGTTGCAAGCGCGACAACGGGCCCAAGACTGACCGGGTTGGTGCAGCGCCAGGGGCGCCCTGCCAGCAAGGTGCAAGTTGGGATATTTTGAAATGATCCAGACTGAATCTCGACTAGAGGTTGCCGACAACACCGGCGCCAAATCCGTTTTGTGCATCAAGGTGCTGGGCGGATCCAAGCGTCGCTACGCGAGCGTTGGCGACATCATCAAGGTGAGCGTGAAAGAAGCTGCTCCGCGTGGCCGCGTCAAAAAAGGCGAGGTCTACAGCGCCGTGGTGGTTCGCACCGCCAAGGGCATTCGCCGTGGCGATGGCTCGCTGGTCAAGTTTGATGGCAACGCGGCCGTGCTGCTCAACAACAAGCTTGAGCCTATTGGCACCCGCATTTTTGGCCCCGTGACGCGCGAGTTGCGCACCGAGCGTTTCATGAAGATCGTGTCGCTGGCCCCCGAGGTCCTGTAAAGGGAACAAGCAATGAACAAGATTCGCAAAGGCGATGAAGTGATCGTGCTGGCAGGGCGCGACAAGGGCAAGCGCGGCACCGTGACCTTGCGCGCGGGCGTCGAGCGCCTGGTGGTCGAGGGCGTGAACCTGGCCAAAAAGCACGTCAAGCCCAACCCCATGCGCGGCGTAACCGGCGGCATCGTCGAAAAGGCCATGCCGATTCACCAGTCCAACGTGGCCATTTACAACAAGGCCGCTGGCAAGGCCGATCGCGTGGGCATCAAGACACTGGCGGGCGGCAAGCGCGTGCGCGTGTTCAAGTCCAGCGGCGAAGAAATCAAGGCGGCCTGAGGGAATACAGAACATGGCACGACTGCAACAACACTATCGTGAAAAAGTGGCTCCGGAACTGATGAAAAAGTTCGGATACAAGTCGCCGATGGAGGTGCCGCGCATCTCCAAGATCACGCTCAACATGGGTGTGGGCGAGGCGGTGGCCGACAAAAAGGTCATGGAAAACGCCGTGGCTGATCTGACCAGGATTGCTGGTCAAAAGCCCGTGGTGACCAAGGCCAAGAAGGCCATCGCGGGTTTCAAGATTCGCGAAGGCCAGCCCATTGGCGCAATGGTTACGCTGCGCGGCGCGCGCATGTACGAATTCCTGGATCGCTTTGTCACCGTCGCGCTGCCGCGCGTGCGTGACTTCCGCGGCATTTCCGGGCGCTCGTTCGATGGCCGTGGCAACTACAACGTGGGCGTCAAAGAGCAGATCATCTTTCCCGAGATCGAATACGACAAGGTGGATGCGCTGCGCGGCCTGAACATCAGCATCACGACAACGGCCAAGACCGACGACGAGTGCAAGGCGCTGCTGTCGGCCTTCCGTTTTCCGTTCAAGAACTAAAGGGTACGCTTGTGGCAAAACTAGCTTTGATTGAACGCGAGCAAAAACGCGAAAAACTCGTGGCCAAGTACGCGGCCAGGCATGCACAGCTCAAGGCCATCGCCAACGATGCCAAGCACAGCGACGAAGAGCGCGCCCAGGCGCGTCTGGCATTGCAAAAGCTGCCGCGCAACGCCAATCCGACGCGCCTGCGCAATCGTTGCGAGATCACGGGCCGTCCGCGTGGCACATTCCGCCAGTTTGGTCTGGGTCGCGCCAAGATTCGGGAGATGGCTTTCTCGGGCGATATTCCCGGCGTGATCAAGGCCAGTTGGTAAGCCCCGCAGGAGATTCAAGATGAGTATGAGTGATCCCATCGCAGACCTGCTGACGCGCATCCGCAATGCGCAGATGGTGGCCAAGCAAACGGTTTCGGTGCCCTCTTCCAAGGTCAAGGTTGCCATTGCCCAGGTGCTCAAGGACGAGGGCTACATCGACGGCTTCCAGGTCAGGAACGAAGGCGGCAAGTCAGAGCTTGAAATTGCGCTCAAGTACTACGCCGGTCGTCCCGTGATCGAGCGCATCGAGCGCGTCAGCCGCCCCGGCCTGCGTGTCTACAAGGGCAGCAAGACCATTCCCCAGGTGATGAATGGCCTGGGCGTTGCCATCGTCACCACGCCCAATGGCGTGATGACCGATCGCAAGGCGCGCGCCACAGGCGTGGGCGGCGAAGTTTTGTGTTACGTGGCCTGAGCGCCGTTGTGTGAGCAAAGGAGAGCAAAGACATGTCACGTATCGGTAAAGCAATCGTCCCCGTCCCCAAGGGCGTGGACGTGCAGATCAACAATGACCTGGTTGCCGTCAAGGGATCGGGTGGCGAGCTAAAGCTCGCGCTCAACAGCCTGGTCAAGGTCAGCCAGGGCGAAGCCGGGCTGTCGTTTGTGCCGGTTGACGCCTCGCGCGAGGCCAACGCCATGAGCGGCACCATGCGCCAGCTGGTCAACAACATGGTGGTCGGCGTGAGCAAGGGTTTCGAGAAAAAACTGACGCTCGTGGGCGTGGGTTTCCGGGCGCAGGCCCAGGGCGCCAGGCTCAACCTCAACGTCGGTTTTTCGCACCCGGTGAACATTGAAATGCCCGCTGGCATCAAGGTGGAAACACCGGCTCCCACGGAAATCGTGATCAAGGGCGCTGACCGCCAGCGTGTGGGTCAGATCGCCGCTGAAGTGCGCGCCGTGCGCCCGCCCGAGCCGTACAAGGGCAAGGGCATCCGCTATGCGGACGAGCGCATCGTCCTCAAGGAAACCAAGAAGAAATAAGGGCTGCAAAGATGTTGACCAAGAAAGAGCAGCGTTTGCGTCGTGCCCGTCAGGCCCGTATTCGCATTGCCACGCAAGGCGTGCCGCGTTTGACCGTCAATCGCAGCAACCTGCACATTTATGCTGCCGTGCTCTCGGGCGATGGCGCCAGGGTGCTGGCCAGCGCCTCCACGGTCGAGGCCGATGTGCGCAAGGCGCTCGGCGCCGCTGGCAAGGGCGCCACGGTAAGCGCCGCTGGCGACGTTGGCAAACGCATTGCCGAGCGCGCCAGGGCCGCTGGCATTGAGAAAGTTGCGTTCGACCGCGCGGGCTATGCCTATCACGGTCGTGTCAAGGCACTGGCAGAGGCGGCGCGCGAAGCCGGCCTGCAGTTCTGATAGGTAGGCAGGAAATGGCAAAGTTTCAAGCAAGAGCGCAAAGCGACGGACCCGAGGACGGCCTGCGCGAGAAGATGATTGCGGTCAACCGCGTGACCAAGGTGGTCAAGGGTGGCCGGATTCTGGGTTTTGCCGCGCTGACCGTGGTTGGCGATGGCGATGGCCGCGTGGGCATGGGCAAGGGCAAATCCAAGGAAGTGCCCTCTGCCGTGCAAAAGGCCATGGAAGAAGCGCGCCGCAACATGACCAAGGTATCCCTCAAGGACGGCACCATTTACCACGACGTGATGGGCCAGCATGGCGCATCGACGGTCATGCTGGCGCCAGCCCCCAAGGGGACGGGCGTGATTGCTGGCGGCCCGATGCGCGCGGTGTTCGAGGTCATGGGCATTACCGACATCGTGGCCAAGAGCCACGGCTCTTCCAACCCGTACAACATGGTGCGCGCCACGTTTGACGCGCTGGCCAACAGCACCACACCGGCTGAAGTGGCGGCCAAACGCGGCAAATCGGTTGAAGAACTGTTTGTCTGAGGACCAAGCGATGGCGACGAAAGAACAAAAGACAGCAACCGTCAAGGTGCAACTGGTGCGCAGCCCCATCGGCTGCAAGCAGTCGCACCGCGACACGGTGCGCGGCCTGGGCCTGCGCAAACTCAACAGCGTGCGCGAATTGCAGGACACGCCTGCCGTGCGCGGCATGATCAACAAAATCGACTACCTGGTCAAGGTTTTGTAAGGGCTGGCAGATGGAACTGAACACAATCAAACCCGGCGTTGGCGCCACGCGCGCGCGCCGTCGCGTGGGCCGTGGCATTGGCTCGGGTCTGGGCAAAACCTCGGGCCGCGGCCACAAGGGGCAAAAATCGCGCGCTGGCGGCTACCACAAGGTGGGCTTTGAAGGCGGTCAAATGCCTTTGCAGCGCCGCCTGCCCAAGCGCGGCTTCAAATCGCTGGCGCTGAAATTCAATGCCGAAGTCATGCTGACCGATCTGGAACGCCTGGGCCTGCCTGAAGTAGACCTGGCGGCTCTCAAGCAAGCCAGGCTGGTCAAAGGCTCGGCGCGCTTTGTCAAAGTAATCAAAAATGGCGAATTGACCAAGCCTGTCAAGCTGGTTGGCCTTGGCGCGACTGCTGGCGCCAAAGCCGCCATTGAAAAAGCTGGCGGCTCGATCGCTTCTTAATCGGGACTGGGTACCACCGTGGCTACAAACGCTCCGCAAATCGCAAAAACCGGCAAGTACGGCGACCTGCGTCGTCGGCTCGTATTTTTGCTGCTTGCGTTGGTGGTCTATCGCATCGGCGCGCACATTCCGGTGCCGGGCATCAACCCGGACCAGTTGCGCCAGTTGTTCGAGGGGCAGCAAGGTGGCATATTGAACCTGTTCAATATGTTTTCGGGCGGGGCGCTCAGTCGTTTCACCGTGTTCGCGCTGGGGATCATGCCGTACATTTCGGCGTCGATTGTCATGCAACTGATGACCTATGTGTACGCGCCCCTGGAACAAATCAAAAAAGAGGGTGAAGCAGGTCGCCGCAAGATCACGCAATACACGCGCTATGGCACACTGGGTCTGGCCATTATCCAGTCGCTTGGGATTGCCGTGGCGCTGGAAGCCTCGCAAGGCCTGGTGCTCAATCCCGGCATGGGTTTTCGCCTGACGGCCATGGTTTCGCTGACCGCTGGCACCATGTTCCTGATGTGGCTTGGCGAGCAAATCACCGAACGCGGCTTGGGCAACGGCATTTCCATCATCATTTTCGCGGGCATTGCCGCCGGCTTGCCTAACGCGATTGGCGGATTGCTGGAGTTGGTGCGCACCAACGCGATGAGCGTGATTGTGGGCCTGTTCATCGTGGCCGTCGTGCTGCTGGTGACCTATTTCGTGGTGTTTGTCGAGCGCGGCCAGCGCAAGATTCTGGTCAACTATGCGCGCAGGCAAGTGGGCAACAAAGTGTATGGCGGCCAGGCGACGCACCTGCCGCTCAAGCTGAACATGGCTGGCGTGATTCCGCCCATCTTCGCCTCATCCATCATTTTGCTGCCGACCACGGCAGTGAGCTGGTTCAGCACGGGGGACTCCATGCGCTGGCTCAAGGACATCGCAGAGGCGCTCAAGCCGGGACAACCCATTTATGTGTTGTTCTATGCATCGGCCATCATTTTCTTCTGTTTCTTCTACACGGCCTTGGTGTTCAACAGCCGCGAGACTGCGGAGAACCTGAAAAAAAGCGGCGCCTTCATCCCCGGGACACGTCCCGGCGAGCAAACGGCCCGGTACATCGACAAGGTTTTGACGCGCCTGACCCTGGCGGGCGCGATTTACATCACATTCGTGTGCCTGCTGCCTGAATTTCTGATTCTGAAGTACAATGTTCCGTTTTATTTTGGCGGCACTTCGCTGCTGATTCTGGTGGTGGTGACCATGGATTTCATGGCCCAGGTTCAGAACTACATGATGAGTCAGCAGTACGAGTCGCTTCTCAAGAGGGCAAACTTCAAGACAGCACTTGGCGGCTGAAATGCGGTATGTCCAGGGACGACATGATCCAGATGCAGGGAGAGGTTGTTGAAAACCTTCCCAATGCAACTTTCCGGATCAGACTGGAAAACGGGCACATGGTGCTTGGATATATTTCAGGAAAGATGCGCATGCACTACATTCGCATTCTTCCGGGTGACAAGGTTACTGTAGAGATGACGCCCTACGATTTGACGCGGGTGCGGATTGTTTTTAGAGCCAAGTGAATGAGGCTCCATGCTCTTTCCAGGAAGGGCCGGGGCGCAATGAAATTTAAAGTCAGGAGAATGAAATGAAAGTTTCAGCTTCAGTAAAGAAGATGTGCCGCAATTGCAAGATCATTCGCCGCCACGGTGTTGTGCGCGTGATTTGCAGCGACCCGCGCCACAAGCAGCGCCAGGGTTGAGGTTGTGGTTGTGCGAAATTGTCTGGGTAAATAAATATGGCACGTATTGCTGGTATCAACATTCCTCCGCAGCAGCATGCTGAGATTGGCCTGACGGCCATTTACGGCGTGGGCCGCGCGCGCGCGCGTGAGATTTGCGATGCTTGTGGCATCGCCTATGCCAAGAAAATCAAGGATCTGACGGACTCCGAGCTGGAGAAAGTCCGCGATGCGATTGTCAAATATGTGATCGAGGGCGATTTGCGCCGCGAGACCACCATGAACATCAAGCGCTTGATGGACATTGGCTGCTATCGCGGCATGCGCCATCGTCGCGGCCTGCCGCTGCGCGGCCAGCGCACGCGCACCAACGCGCGCACACGCAAGGGTCCGCGCCGCGCCGCGCAAGCCCTGAAAAAGTAAGCAAGGACATCAAGGGTAAAAAATGGCAAAAGCACCTAGCAACGCTGCCCAACGTGTGCGCAAGAAAATCCGCAAGAACATTGCGGACGGTATTGCCCACGTGCATGCTTCGTTCAACAACACCATCATCACCATCACCGACCGCCAGGGCAACGCCTTGTCCTGGGCGTCGTCGGGCGGTCAGGGGTTCAAAGGCTCGCGCAAGTCCACGCCGTTTGCGGCGCAGGTGGCCTCCGAGGTGGCAGGCCGTGCCGCTCTGGAGCAAGGCATCAAGAACCTTGATGTCGAAATCAAAGGCCCCGGCCCGGGACGCGAATCTTCCGTGCGCGCCCTGGCCGCGCTGGGTATTCGCATTGCCTCCATTTCCGACGTAACCCCTGTTCCGCACAACGGGTGCCGTCCGCAAAAACGGCGGCGCATCTGATTTTTTGAAAGCCCACCGCCTGCCACGCCTGAAGTGGCAGGCTCCCACGCCAGAGCATGGCCGTGGCAGTTGAAACCAAGAGGAAAACTCAAGTGGCACGTTATCTTGGCCCCAAGGCCAAACTCTCCCGGCGCGAAGGCGCTGACCTGTTTCTCAAAAGCGCCCGCCGCTCCATCAGCGACAAGGCCAAATTCGACTCCAAGCCAGGCCAGCATGGCCGCACATCGGGTGCGCGCACTTCTGACTACGGCTTGCAACTGCGCGAAAAGCAAAAAGTCAAGCGCATGTACGGCGTGCTCGAAAAGCAGTTTCGCCGCTACTTTGCCGAAGCCGATCGCCGCCGTGGCAACACCGGCGCAAACCTGCTGACCTTGCTGGAATCGCGCCTGGACAACGTGGTCTATCGCATGGGATTTGGCTCCACGCGCGCCGAGGCGCGTCAACTGGTCTCGCACAAGGCGATCACCGTCAATGGCAAGCAGGTCAACATTCCGTCGTACATGGTGCAAACGGGCGATGTCATCGCCGTGCGCGAGCAGTCCAGGAAACAAACGCGCGTTCAGGAAGCCCTGCAACTGGCCACCCAGGTGGGCCTGCCAGCATGGGTTGAAGTGAATGTGGAGAAAGCAGAAGGCACCTTCAAAAAGGTGCCAGACCGTGACGAATTCGGTGCTGACATCAACGAACCACTGATCGTGGAATTGTATTCACGCTGATTTTTGGCGTTTCGGTGCCATATCGTTCCAGCCCGCCGTTTGGCGGGTTTGGCGCTTCACCAGCCTTACCGGTGTAACGAGCCGAGGGTATTGAGAGGAAGTCTAGAGAATGCAAACCCAATTGCTGAAACCCAAATCCATCCAAGTTGAACCACTGGGCGAGAACCGCGCCAAAGTGAGCCTGGAGCCATTCGAGCGTGGCTATGGTCACACCCTGGGCAACGCGCTGCGCCGCGTGCTGCTGTCTTCCATGGTCGGCTACGCGCCCACCGAAGTCAGCATCGCGGGCGTCGTGCACGAATACTCCAGCATCGACGGCGTACAGGAGGACGTCGTGAACATCCTGCTCAACCTCAAGGGCGTGGTATTCAAGCTGCACAACCGCGATGAAGTCACGCTGAGCCTGCGCAAGGAAGGCGAAGGCGTGGTAACGGCCGCGGACATTCATGCGCCACACGATGTCGAAATCATCAATCCCGGCCACGTCATTGCCAACCTCTCGCAAGGCGGCAAGCTCGACATGCAAATCAAGGTCGAAAAAGGCCGTGGCTACGTGCCGGGCAACCTGCGCCGCTATGTCGATGAGCCGACCAAATCGGTTGGCCGCATCGTGCTCGATGCATCCTTTGCGCCGGTCAGGCGCGTAAGCTACGCGGTGGAAAACGCCCGCGTCGAACAGCGCACCGACCTGGACAAGCTGGTTCTGGACATCGAAACCAACGGCGCCATCAGCGCGGAAGACGCCGTGCGCGCCTCGGCCAAAATCCTGGTCGAACAGCTTGCCGTCTTTGCGCAACTGGAAGGCGGCGCACTGGCTGCTGCCTTCGATCAGCCGCTGCTGCGCAGCACCGAGCGCTTCGACCCCCTGCTGCTGCGCCCCGTTGACGATCTGGAACTCACCGTGCGCTCGGCCAACTGCCTGAAGGCCGAAAACATCTACTACGTTGGCGACCTGATCCAGCGCACCGAAAACGAACTGCTCAAAACCCCGAACCTGGGCCGCAAATCGCTCAACGAAATCAAGGAAGCACTCGCGGCGCGCGGCCTCACACTGGGCATGAAGCTGGAAAACTGGCCGCCCAGTGGCCTGGACAAACACTGATCGCAAGACCAGGCAATTTTTGTAAGTGAAAACCGCCCCGCGCCCCGCGCGCGTGGCGTTTGTGCAAGGGCCGTACCTGACACGGCGGCCCTGTTAATAAAGCAGAAAGGAAAGCAACATGCGTCACGGAAACGGACTTCGCAAACTGAACCGCACCAGCGAACATCGCCAGGCGATGCTGCGCAACATGATGAACTCGCTCATCGAGCACGAACTCATCAAAACCACAGTACCCAAGGCCAAAGAATTGCGCCGCGTGGTCGAACCCATGATCACACTGTCCAAAAAAGACACGGTCGCCAACCGCCGCCTGGCCTTCGCGCGCCTGCGCAGCAAAGACAGCGTCAGCAAACTCTTCACCGAACTTGGCCCACGCTACAACGCGCGTCCCGGCGGCTATACCCGCATCCTGAAAATGGGCTTCCGCGTGGGCGACAACGCGCCCCTGGCGCTGGTCGAACTGGTAGACCGCCCAGACACTGGGACTCAGACTGAAGACGTGCAAGAAGCCGCCGATTGAGCTATAATTCCAAATTCACGACGCGCGATGGAGCAGCCTGGTAGCTCGTTGGGCTCATAACCCAAAGGTCGGAGGTTCAAATCCTCCTCGCGCAACCAGACACCACCCGTTCAGGCCACCGGCTTGAACGGGTTTTTTCTTGCCCGCCCTGCTCCCACCAGGAGCCACTTGGAAGGGGGCATCGACTGCAACAAAACTTGCGCGGCAAGGGCATGGAGCTTGCATGCGTAGAGGCCGGCAGGCGTAAAGCAAACGGGGTGGCTATAGATAGGCATGTGCTACCACAAAACGCGCCGTCTCATCCATCCAAACTTGCGGGCGCGGATACCCATCACACATGGACTGTACGCGCGAGCGCCGTCACGGCATGAGGCCGCCAGACACGCATGATGGGAGGGCGGCTTGCAGAAAACGGCGCACACAGCGACCCGCGCAATCAACAAGCTGGACACAAGGTTGGGGCATTGCGCTGGCAGAGCGGGATGCTTGCACCAAAAGCCACTTCTCGGAGTGACTTTTGGTAGCCTGCTGAGGGCAAAGCCTTCCCGGCACGAGGAACCGTCGGGGCGACAGTGTTGGCAGTTGCTGGCGGCGCTGCTTGTCAATGTCTCTTTGCCTCGGCCCGCGATGCGCGATGTGTTACCGCGCTTGCTGGCGCCTGCGGCGCAGCATCATTTCGCTAGCGCCCACCACGCCCAAAGCCAGAGCGATCAAGGTAACAGGGCTGTTGGCCGGTACAGGGACTTGCACGCTGATTCTAACGGTGGCTTCTGCCCATGAACCATCTTGCGCGACGGTGCGGTAAGTGAACGTGTCGGTTCCAAGAAAATCCGCAGCAGGCGTGTAGGTGAGCGTCCCGTTTGAGTTCAGACTGACCGTTCCGCCGTTGGCCGTGGTTTTGGGCCAGGTATTGATGGCAGCGCGCCGCTGTTGTCCACACTGATATTGACGCCCAGCGCGTTCCAGTGGTCTTTGTCGTTGCCGAGCACTGAAATCGTGACCGGTGTATTCACGCGCGCGGATACGTTGTCGTTTTGCGCTGTCACGCGATTGGGCCGGGCCGCCAGATCTATCATATAGCCGTTGTAGGTACCCAGGTTGAAGAAATCTGGCACGGCAATTTCCGCGGAATCCAGCGCGTCGATACTTGGACTGTAGAGGATGCCGTGAGTGCCTTCGCTCTGACCAAACCAGACTTCCTCGTTGCGGTAAAAGCCATTCCAACAGGAGAGGGAATTTTGCCGGTCGACGAAAGGCTGCCAGACAAATTGGGCGATATCGGGGAAACCGCCCCGGTCTTCATGTCAACGGAATAAACGGCCGTACTGGCAGAAGAAAGGTCCTGGTTTGTAGAAAGATAGCAATTGCCATCGATATCGAATGCGATGTCCGCGAATGCCCCTTGAACTGTATAGGGAGCATTAATCCCAACGATCGTTATCGCGGCTGTTGCGCCATCAACCGAGCCATCGGGCTTGATTTTAATCAACTGCTTGTTGATCCAGTCAAGAACCCAAAGATTGTCATCCATGTCAAAGGCAGCGCCAGCAATCCGGACATTGGGTAATGGAGCGCCAATTTCGACGGCCGTCCCATCGCTTGGCTCAATGCGGATCAACTGTGCCGTGCCATTGCCAACTGGGGGATTGTTGGCGTCTGTGTTGACGTAGGCAAACAATTCTCCAGCCTTGTTGATGGCCAGTCCATCGGCCGCAACCCCTTGGCCGTGTACTGTAACTGGCTGGACAGTGGCGGGATCAACAGAGAATGTGCCCGTTACCGGCGCGGGCATGGGCGGCGTAATGCCAAACAGTACGGTATCCTGGTTGAAGTGCCATCCGGGCGGTGGTGGCGAATGGCTGCCGATGGTGGATTTTAATCCGTAAACCTGAGCCTGGGCGGCAGTTGCCGTAGCACCAATCAGGATGATTCTGAAAAATGCGCCTGCCGCAATACGCAGTTTACCGATTGTCGATTGTCGATTGTCGATTGTCGATTGTCGATTGTCGATTGTCGATTGTCGATTGTCGTTTGTCGATTGTCGATTGTCGATTGTCGATTGTCGATTGTCGATTGTCGATTGTCGATTGTCGATTGTCGATTAGTTAGATGCACCCGATCGGAATAAGTTC
>JAISNB010000199.1 GCA_031276435.1 Burkholderiaceae bacterium
ATTTCAAAGACCTGGATAAATTCATCGTAGCTCTTGCGCGCATCCAGGGGTTGCGTAAAGGTAAGCGCCAGGGCGGGGGAACCATCCAGATCGCGGTTGTTGAGGTCGACGAGTTCAATCGGCCCCGAATCCTGCGCATCCGCCGCATCCAGTTCTGCCGCCGTTTCCCGCAACGCCGACGCCGTGTCTATCCCCTGCGTGCCCATGAGGCCGCGCCCCAGCGTGACGCCCAACGCCAGCGTCAGAACGATGGCTGCCAGGACCAAAAACAGGGTGGTTTTGCGCTGCCTCGAATTCATGATGACATCTCCAATGTTCCGGAATCCCGGATGGGGGGTGCAGAATAACAGATGCCCGGAACGCGCGACAATCCGGTCATCATTCCTGGCGCTGGATCAACATGAAACGATGGTTGTGCGTTTGAACGCCCAGCAAGGCGTAAAGATGCGGGCATTCGGTTTGTTCGTACTGCGGCAACTCCGTCTTCACCGCCAGACTGCGCCCCATTTGCAGGGGTTTGAAACCCACCCCTGCGTGGCGAACAGGAAAAAGCAGCGGGCAGGGGACAGGATGCCGCACACCCAAGCTCCCTACAGCTTCACAATCCCCACGCGCCGGTTCTTGGCTTTTCCCTTGTATCTTCCCCTTGCAGGCCCAAGCAGACAAGATTTCTCTGGTTTGACCGGCCTGGCTGGACAGTCGTCCGTTTCCCCGCGTCATTGCGAGGGGGCGAAGGCCCGTGGCAATCCATCCCGTGTCATTTGAATTCAGGGACACCCGCCCAATCGGATTCTTCAGATGGAATCCATCCCATGCCATATTCACCCGTTCTAACCGTTGGAGATGTTTCTGTTGTTTCCACACTCACCGCCGCCGCAGGTTTTTCCGGCGCCAGATACCGGGGGCGCCCATCAGGCCACCCTCCGCCCATGGCCATGGTCATGGCCCGCCGCATGCGCGCGCGGCGTTCCCAGGCAGGCAAGTCTTCCAGGTTTTCTGGTTCTTCCTGGGCCACTTGCTGCGGTTTGTTTTTGTTTTCTTGCGCGGCCGCTTGCTGCTGGCTTTGCTGCGCTTTCATGCGCGCGATGGCTTGTTCTTGCTGGATTTGTTTTTGCAAAAGAATGCTGGTGACATGGGCGCGTTCGGCTGAACGGTCGATGGTGTTGGGCTGGACGGTGATGGCGTCTGCCGCTCCTCCGGGGCATTCCGTTTGGCTGTAGATGACCTTGTTGCCATCGGTGCAGCGCCAGACTTGCTGCGCCTGGGCTGGTTGCGCGCACCAGAGCGCGGCGACCAGGGCCGCCATGGCCGTCAGGGCGGGGCGGGCCTGCCGCCGCTGTTGTTTGATGCTTGTTTGGTTTTTCATCGCTTTTTCTCCTGTTTCAAGTTGCCGCTTTGCCACTTTTTCCAGATACGGGGGAGCTTACCTGATCCAGCGGTTTGGGCAAAGCGCGCCGCTGCCGCAGTCGGCGGCGGCAGGCGGTGGCGCGGTAACAGACATTCGGGGCGCGCTGGATTGCGCGCTGCCGCCGGGTTGTTTCGCCGGGTGGCTCGGCGGTGGCGCGGGCACTGCCGCTTCTGCCGTGGTTTGTTGGCGCTCTTGGCGTTGATGGCGCTCCATTGCACGCGGGTGGTGGCGCCCCGGGCCGCCACGTGCCGCGCGCCCGTAGTGTGTCGAGGTGCTGGTTTCTTGCTGAACATCATCGTCCCAACTGTCGGCATCGGCTTTTTGCTGCTGCCACTGCGCTTGCATGCGCGCGCGCGCTTCTTGTTCTTTTTGCAAAAGAACATTGGTGACGTGGGCGCGCTCGGCTGAACGGTCGATGGTGTTGGGCTGGAGGGTGATGGCAACTTCTTCCGCCCCGCCGCCGGGGCATCCCGTTTGGCTATAGGTCACTTCGTCATTGTTGCCATCGGTGCAGCGCCAGACCTGCTGCGCCTGGGTCTTTTGAAAAACATCGTCCGGACTGTCTTCATCTTTTTGCGCGCCAGTTTGCGGCTGCCGCGCTTGTATGTGCGTGCGCGCTTTTTTTTCTTGTATTTTCTTTTGCAAAAAGGAATTTTCGACAGGGGCGCGTTCGGCTGAACGGTTCATGGTGTTGGGCTGGACGTGGACGGTGATGGCGTCTCTCGCCCCGCCGGGATTCAGCAGCGACGGGGCCGCTGCCGCTGGCGGCTGGATGAGGGGAATGGCATCTCCCGCCCCGCCGGGGCATTGCGTTTGGCTGTAGACAACCGCATGGCCATCGGTGCAGCGCCAGACTTGCTGCGCCCGGGCCGTTTGCGCGCACCAGAGCGCGGCGACAATTGCCATGGTCGCCATGGCGGCCAGGGCGGGGCGGGCCTGCCGCTGCTGTTGTTCGATGCGTGTTTGATTTTTCATCGCTTTTTCTCCTGTTTCAGGCTGCCGCTTTGCCAGTTTTTCCAGATGCGGGACAGCTTACCTGATCCAGTCAAACAAGGTTTATCAGAATGCCCATGCGCAGGGGTTGATTTGAAACAAGCGCCCACGTTTTCAGTCCGGGCCTGCCGTGGTGGCCGCCGCCGCTGTTTGCCGCGAGTCGCTGGCGATGCGGCCCGCTTCCACCGTGAGGCTGCGCTGGCAGCGGGCCGCCAGGGCGCGGTCGTGGGTGACCAGCACCAGGGTTGTGCCCTGCTCGCGGTTGAGGTCGAACATGAGTTGCATGACGCGCTCGCCGGTGGCAAAGTCCAGGCTGCCGGTGGGTTCGTCGGCCAGCAGCAGCGCCGGGTGCATGACAAAGGCGCGCGCCAGGGCCACGCGCTGTTGTTCGCCGCCGGAGAGCACTTTGGGGTAGTGGTCAAGGCGCGCGGCCAGGCCCACGCGGGCGAGCATGTCGCCAGCGGCTTGCCGGGCGTCGCGGCGGCCCGCGATTTCCAGTGGCAGCATGACGTTTTCCAGCGCCGTCAGGCTGCCCAGCAGTTGAAAGCTCTGGAATACAAAGCCCACTTGCCGGGCGCGCAGCGCGGCACGGGCGTCTTCGTCCAGCGCGAACAGGTCTTGCCCGGCCAGCCGCACGGCGCCGCGCGTGGGGGTGTCCAGCCCGGCGATGATGGACAGCAGTGTGCTTTTGCCCGAGCCGGACGCACCCACGATGGCGACGGTTTCGCGCGCGGCCAGCGTGAAGTGGATGTCGCGCAAAATGTCCAGTGTGCCGGTGGAGTCGGTGACCGATTTGAATACGTGCTCCACCGCAATAATGGGCGCGGGCGGGCCGCTGGCAAGCGATCCGGTGGCGGCGGTTGTGGTGGTTGCGACGACGGTTTCGGTCATGGAAGGTATCGGGTTGTGAATCGACAGGACTTTATACGTTTGGGCCTTGGGGCGTTGCTGGCCGCAGCCATTGTGCCTGCCCGGGCGGCAGATGGGGGCGCCGCGGCGCGCGCGCCGGTGATTTTGGTGCTGGGCGATTCGCTTTCAGCCGAATACGGGCTGCCGCGCGGCGCGGGCTGGGTGGCGCTGCTGGAGAAAAAGCTGGCGGCTGAAAAAACCGGCGCCACCGTGGTCAATGCCAGCATTTCGGGCGATACCACCTCAGGCGGACGCGCGCGCCTGCCCGCGCTGCTGGCGCGCCACAAGCCGAGCCACGTGATTTTGGAGCTGGGCAGCAACGATGCGCTGCGCGGCCTGCCGCTGGAGATGACGCAGGCCAATTTGCTGGCGATGACGCAGGCCGCGCAGGCGCTGCAAGCCAAAGTGACGCTGGTGGGCATGCAGGTGCCGCCCAATTACGGCGCGCGCTATGCCGGGCAGTTTGCCGCGCTGTTCGAGCAGGTGGCCCGCCAGACGGGCGCGGCGCGCGTGCCGTTTTTGCTCAAGGGCGTGGCCGACGCGCCCGATGCGGCCACGCAACGCTTCCAGGCCGATGGCCTGCACCCCGACGCGCAGGCGCAACCTGCCATGCTGGAAAACGTTTGGCCGGTGCTGAAGGCGCAGTTGTAAGCGCCGCCTGGCCGGGGCGCTTTTTTTGCGGGGCGCGTTGGGCGGTTCGTAGAATACATGGCTTTGCCCGGTGGCCACGCGCCGCGCGCTGGTTGCCGGGCGTTGTATCCAAACCTGCGTTTTCATCCAGACCCTTGCCTGCCCATGTCCGCCACACCCGATCAACCGCGCCTCGGCGCCCTGTCCAAAGCGTTTGAACCCGCGCGCGTCGAAGCCGCCTGGGGGCCTTTCTGGGAAGAAAACGGCTATGGGCGCGCCGGTTTCAGGGGCACGGGCCAGCCCGCTGCCGACGCCGCCGCGCAAGGGCGCAACTTTGCCATTCAACTGCCGCCGCCCAACGTCACGGGCACGCTGCACATGGGGCACGCATTCAACCAGACCATCATGGACAGCCTGACGCGCTACCACCGCATGGCCGGGTTCAACACGCTGTGGGTGCCGGGCGTCGATCACGCGGGCATTGCCACGCAAATCGTGGTGGAGCGCCAGTTGCAGGGGCAAGGGCAAGACCGGCACGCGCTGGGGCGCAAGAACTTTGTGGCCCGCGTGTGGGAGTGGAAAGCGCAAAGCGGCGACACCATCGTGCGGCAAATGCGCCGCCTGGGCGATTCGGTGGACTGGAGCCGCGCGTATTTCACCATGGACGAGCGCCTTTGCGAGGTGGTGACCGAAACCTTTGTGCGCCTGTATGAGCAGGGGCTGATCTACCGCGGCAAGCGCCTGGTCAACTGGGATCCGGTGCTGCAATCGGCTGTGTCGGATCTGGAAGTCGAAAGCGTGGAAAAAGACGGCGTGCTCTGGCACATTGCCTACCCGCTGGCCGACGGATCGGGCCAGCGGCTGGTGGTTGCCACCACGCGGCCCGAAACGCTGCTGGGCGATGTGGCCGTGATGGTGCACCCCGAGGACGAGCGTTACCGGCACCTGGTGGGCCAGCAGGTGACGTTGCCCCTGTGCGGACGCACCATCCCCGTGATTGCCGACGCGTATGTGGATCGTGAATTTGGCACCGGCGTGGTCAAGGTCACGCCCGCGCACGACCCCAACGACTACCTGGTGGGCCAGCGCCACAAGCTGCCCGCAATCGGGGTGCTGACGCCGCAAGCGGCCATCAACGACAACGCGCCGCTGGCGTACCGCGGCATGGACCGTTTTGTGGCGCGCAAGGCCATCGTGGCCGATCTGCAAGCGCAGGGCCTGCTGGTTGAAACAAAAAAACACAAACTCATGGTGCCCGTTTGCACGCGCACGGGCCAAATTGTTGAACCCATGCTGACCGACCAGTGGTTTGTCGCCATGAACAAGGCGCCAGAGGGCGCAGGCCCGGAGGCGCGCAGCATCGCGCAAAAAGCCATCGATGCCGTGGCCTCGGGCGCGGTGAAATTCGTGCCCGAAAACTGGGTCAACACCTACAACCAGTGGATGAACAACATCCAGGACTGGTGCATCAGCCGCCAACTCTGGTGGGGCCACCAGATTCCCGCCTGGTACGACGAAGCGGGCCGCGTCTACGTGGCGCGCAACGAAGCCGAGGCGCGCGCCAAGGCCCCGCCGGGTGCCGCGCTGCGGCGCGACGAGGACGTGCTCGACACTTGGTACTCCAGCGCGCTGGTGCCCTTTTCCACCATGGGCTGGCCCGCCGCCGCTGGCACAAACACCGGCGCCGCCAATCAGCAGGCGACCGGGGACTACGACCTGTACCTGCCCTCTTCGGTGCTGGTCACCGGCTACGACATCATCTTCTTCTGGGTGGCGCGCATGATCATGATGACCACGCACTTTACCGGGCGCGTTCCGTTCAGGCACGTGTACATCCACGGCCTGGTGCTTGACGCGCAAGGCAAGAAAATGAGCAAATCCGAGGGCAACGTGCTCGACCCGGTGGACCTGATCGACGGCATTGCCCTTGAGCCGCTGCTGGAAAAGCGCACGCAGGGCCTGCGCCGCCCGGAAACCGCGCCACAAGTGCGCAAAAACACGCAAAAAGAATTCCCCGACGGCATCCCCGCCTACGGCGCCGACGCGCTGCGCTTCACATTTGCCGCCTACGCCAGCCTGGGGCGCACCATCAACTTTGACAGCAAGCGTTGCGAGGGCTACCGCAACTTTTGCAACAAGCTGTGGAACGCCGCGCGCTTTGTGCTGCACAACTGCGAAGGCTACGACTGCGGCGCGGACGCGGCGCACGCGCAGGAGCAGCCAAGCGTTGCCGACCGCTGGATCGTCAGCCTGCTGCAAAAAACCGAAGCCGCCGTCGCCAAAGGCTTTGCCGAATACCGGCTGGACACCGTAGCCAACACCCTCTACGACTTTGTCTGGAACGAATACTGCGACTGGTATCTGGAAATCGCCAAAGTGCAAATCCAGCACGGCAGCGCCGCCGCGCAGCGCACCACCCGCCGCACGCTGGCGCGCGTACTCGAAGCGGTTTTGCGCCTGGCCCACCCGGTCATCCCCTTTGTCACCGAAGCGCTCTGGCAAGCCGTTGCGCCCGTGGCCGGAAAAACGGGCGCCTCCATCTGCATTGCCCCCTACCCCGTGGCCGACGCCGCCCGCGTGGACGAGGCCGCCGAGGCCGAAATGCGCCGCCTCAAACAAGTGGTGGACGCCTGCCGCAACCTGCGCGGCGAAATGGGCGTATCGCCCGCGCAGCGCCTGCCGCTGTACGTGAGCGGCGAAGACACCAGCCTGGTGCAAAATCACGCCGCCGCGCTCCAGGCACTGGCAAAACTGGGCGAAGTCAAAATATTTCCGGACGAGGCCCAATGGCAGGCCGCCGCGCAAGCCGCGCCGGTCGCCGTCGTGGGCCAGACCCGCCTGTGCCTGTACATGGAAATCGACATCGCCGCCGAAAAAGCGCGCCTGGGCAAGGAAGTCGCCCGCCTCGAAACCGAAGCGGCCAAAGCGCGCGCCAAACTGGCCAACGCGGCCTTTGTCGCCAAAGCGCCGCCCGCCGTCATCGAACAGGAAAAAACCCGCCTCGGCGACTTTGACGCCAGACTGGAAAAACTGCGCGAGCAACTGGCGCGACTGCCCTGACCAGCGCGCCGCCAACGCACACCACCATCGCCCAAAAAAGAACTGCGCCATGAACCACCCTTCCTACACCGTCACCACCGCCGTCTTTCCCGTTGCTGGCCTGGGCACCCGCTTTCTGCCCGCCACCAAGGCCAGCCCCAAGGAAATGCTGCCCGTCGTCGACAAACCCCTGATCCAGTACGCCGTCGAAGAAGCCTGCGCGGCGGGCATCAGGCACATGGTCTTCGTCACCGGGCGCGGCAAGCGCGCCATCGAAGACCACTTCGACACCGCCTACGAGCTTGAAACCGAACTGCAAACCGCGGGCAAGGACGCCCTGCTGCAAGTGGTGCGCGAAGTGCACCCCGCCGACATGAACTGCACCTACGTGCGCCAAAGCCGCTCGCTGGGCCTGGGCCACGCCGTCCTGTGCGCCGAACACATCGTTGGCCACCAGCCCTTTGCCGTCCTGCTCGCCGACGACCTGATGGCTGGCCCCGCGGACGGCCAGCCGGTACTGGCGCAAATGGTGGACTCCTTCCGCGGCCACGGTCACTCGCTGCTGGCCGTGCAGGAAGTGCCCGCCGATCAGCTCAAGCGTTATGGCGTCGTCGCGGGCACCACCGTCAGCGACCAGTTGATCGACGTGCAGCGCATCGTCGAAAAACCAACCCCGCAACAAGCGCCCTCGCGCATGGGCGTGGCGGGCCGCTACATCCTCACCCCCCGCATCTTTGAGGAAATCCGGCAACAACCCACGGGCGTGGGCGGAGAAATCCAGTTGACCGACGCCATCGCGCGGCTGATCCAGAAAGAGCGCGTCGGCGCCTTCCTCTACAAAGGCAAACGCTACGACTGCGGCAGCAAGGAAGGCTTCTTGCAAGCCACCGTGGAACTGGCCCTGCAACACCCGGAAATGGGCGAGCCGTTCCGGCAATACCTCAAAACGCTGGCGCTGTAGCCGCCCGCGCGCTTGCCTCTTGGAAGAACAGGCGCGGCGGCGCATCCTATATTCATTGCCCTTGCCCCCTCCCCTTTGGGGAGGGATGGGGAGAGGTCAAAGGGGGTGGGAATATAAGAATCTCCCTCGCCCCCTTTAGGGGGAGAGGGTTGGGGTGAGGGGGTATTCCAACCCCTTGCAAACATTCAATTCCTGAAACGGCTGCGCAGCGCGGGCCAAGACAACAGCGCCAGCATAATGCCCATCCGGGCTGATCAAACAGCAGTATTTGGGCAGCAGGGGGAAGATACAAGGGACAGAGTGAGGGGGATTTTCTGCACACCACAAACACTTTTGTGCGCTTGCTTAACTGTCAATGGTTTGGATTGCCGCGTCGCTTCGCTCCGCGCAATGACGGGGATAAGTACGCCATATTCTTCTTCCCTCTCCCCCATTCACGGGGGAGAGGGTCAGGGTGAGGGGGTATTCCAACCCCCTGCAAACATTCAATTCTTGAAACGGCTGCGCAGCGCGGGCCAAGACAACAGCGCCAGCAGGGCCGCCAGTGCACCAAGCGCACTTTGCCCAAGCGTTGGAACAGCGGCGCTGCTAGTCGATACAAAGGCGATACTGGCGCTGGCCGTGCATGAATCACTGCCATTGACATTCAGGCATACACCTGCGGCAGTGCCGACGGGCCGGGTCAGCGTCGCAGTATTCGTAATAACTGGCGTTGCAGGCAAAGTGGACGCCACATTGGCTAAAATGCTGAAGCGCAATGAACTGCCCGCCTGCAAATTGCCTGCGGGCAAGTGGGTAAGTGTCTCATTGAGCAGCAAATTACCCGAGTTTGCGGGGCAGGCCGCAGCCGTACCATTGTTGCTGCAAGTCCAAGTGCCGGACGCAAGCCCGGCGGGAAGCAAATCGTTCAGTATGGTGCCAGAAAAATCATCCGTGGCCGTAGTGCTGTTGTTGACCACAATAACCTCGAACGGTACGCCAGACTGACCCGTAAAAACAGGCGTATCCTGAGTGGTATTTTTAATGACAGACAGCTTGCCAGCACAAAGCGGAGCACCACTGGGCTGAACCAGTAATCTGTACTCGGGCCATCCATTATGTTCCACCGTGATAACGATCTGGTTATTACCGTGCTGCCAGCCTTTGTTCAATGTTATGAATATCGGTTGGCCATGAGGGTTTCCATTTGTTGGGGCAGAGATATTATCGTTATCATTAACGAAGACATGATGAACGACCTAGTCTGCATTTAATTTGATGGACAAATTGAAAGCATTGAGATCAACACTGGGATTCAGATAAAGATCATAACGGTACCATGTAACTCCCCACCAAGGAGCGGAATTGGGATTTGGACTGGTAATCCACTGGGCATTCTTGGATGGCTCTATAAATCCAGCAGTGGAAGTAACTGTAGGTAAGTTCCAGGTCCAGGCAGAAGGCAAAGCGCCTGGAGCGGTATCTAGATGGAGCCAGCTCATTTCATAGGCATATTTCCAGTGCTGGTCTGGATCGCCATTCGACAAGCGTCCACTGTTGGCTGAATAGCCGGGGCCATCATCAGCAATCCCTGTATTGAAAATTGCAGGGTCTGTGTTACAAGTGACTGGATTTGATTGCGCGAAAGCTGGCGTGAATACGGCGGCAGCCAAACATACACCGGCAATGGCTTTTTGCGCCAGCTTGTGCAAAAACCTGGGGTGTGAAATTCTGGAATCAGCGGATTTTTTAACAATATTATTACAAATTTTTATTTTGCCGATTGCCGATTGCCGATTGCCGATTGCCGATTATACCAGCGGTTGAAGAACAAAGTCCAGCGGTTTCTGGATTTATTTCTGATGCGTTGCTGTTTAGCATATCTTGCTCCTGTTGCAGATTGAGAGGGGATGGATGGGTGGATGTGCCTTTGGCTCCTGCCTGCCTTGCCGCTTGCTCACGCTGCCTTGTGGCGCTTGCGCTGCGTTGAGTAACGTGGCAACAGGGGAGCATGATTGGTGGCATCGGCGTGGAGCCAAGACACGCATGTCATGCTAGCAGCATTCCCGCGTTTTGCAACAGGCAGAGTGGTGCGGAAGCGAAAAAAACACGGAAAGTGTGAAATAGTTCCGCTTTTTGGGTGGTTTTGGGCAGCCACGTGTTGTTTTTTGCCCACCCTCTCTCGCCCCATCTTCTCCCCCGCCCCTCTCCACAAGTGGAGAGGGGGGCATATTGCACCCTCCCCTTTGGGGAGAGATGGAGAGAGGCCCGGGGGGCACTCTCTCCCTTGAAGGGAGAGAGGAAAGCAAGCGGCTGCGCGGGCAGTAAGGGCTTCGCACCAATGAAAGTCGATGGATTGCCGCGTCGCTTCGCTCCTCGCAACGACGAAGGGATACCAAGCGCGCCGCGCATGGCCACGCGCGGGGTTGTGCGGCGAGCGCGGCTAGGGAGCAGCCGCCGCTTCGTCAGTTGCCGCCGCCGCGTCATTGGCACTATCGACGCCATCGGTGGCATCGGCGTCACTGGCGGCGGCATCAGCGTTGTTGGCGGCAGGGACGTCGCTTGCGGCGCCCTGGGGCGGCGGGGGTTCTTCAAATTGTGCGCCAGCGGCATTGGCCATGTACGCCACGGCGCGGGCGATTTCATAGTCAGAGAAAGCGGCGCCGCCTTGCGCGGGCATGTTGTTTTTGCCGCGCAGCGAGGATTGCACCAGCGCGTCGTAGCCCTGGCCCAGGCGCGGCGCCCAGGCGGCAGCGTCCTCGAATTTGGGTGCGCCCAGTGTGCCTGCGGCGTGGCAGATGGAGCACTGTTTTTTGTAGACTTCTTCTCCGGTGGCAACAGGGCGGTCGGTGGCGACGGCGACGCTGAGCGCAACGGAGCCGACTTTTTGCAGGCGCTCGGCAATGGCTTGCGGATCGGGTTGCCGTGGCGGCGTTTGGTATGCGGAGATGAGGTAGGCCGGTAGCGCGATGATGACAAAGACCGCACTGGTCAAGGCAAAAACAAGGGGCCAGTGGCTTCCGCCGCCACTGCTGTTGGCGCTGGCGCCGCGACTGCTGCTGCTGTGGCTTGCGTGTGGATGGCGGCGGCAGTCGGTCGATGTTGCTGATGATGTTGTTGGTGTGTTTGTTCGCTTACGGGCAGTGTCGTCGCTCATGGCGTTCTCTGGTGTGGGGGATCGGGTTTTGCGCACGGCGCGCCTGGGGTGGCGCGCTCGGGCGGGCGAAGTCTGAAATTATAGAGAACGGTGTTTTTGCGTGCGCGCGGTTGCGGTATTCCCGTGGATGCACGCGCGCGGCCACTTTCATCATCCATTCGCACTTGCGGTTTTGACGGCATCTTGCCGGAAAAGCACGCGCGCCCGCCGCCCCGGAGCGCGCGTTTTGTCAGGATGCGTTTTGGGATGCCGCCTGTGCGCCTGTGGTTTCTTTGGCGGCTTCGGCTGCTGCCGCGGCTTCTTCGTCGGCCTGTGACCAGCCGCCACCCAGTGCCTTGTACAACTGCACTTCGTTGACGCGCTGCGCAAGCTGGATTTGCGCCAGCGCCTGTTCGGTGGCAAAGAGCGATCGCTGCGCGTCCAGCAGGTTCAGGTAGCTGGCAACGCCGCTGCGGTAGCGCAAGTCGGCCATGCGGTAGCTGTCGCGGTCGGCTTCGGCCTGCGCTTTCAGGGCCGCGGCCTGGTCGTCCAGCGTGGCGCGGCCCGCCAGCGCGTCGGCCACTTCGCGGAAGGCGCTCTGGATGGCTTTTTCGTACTGCGCCAGCGCGATTTCGCGCGCGGCTTTGGCCGCTTGCAGGTTGGCGCTGTTGCGGCCCATGTCGAAGATGGGCAGCGCCAGGCTGGGCGCGACGGACCAGGCTTTGTTGGCCGATGCGACAAGGCCGCTGAGTTCGTTGCTGTTGTAGCCCAGGCTGGCGGTCAGGGCGATGCGCGGGAAGAAGGCCGCGCGCGCCGCGCCGATGTTGGCGTTGGCGGCAATCAGTTGTTGCTCGGCCTGGCGGATGTCGGGGCGGCGCAGCAGCAGCTCAGAGGGCAGTCCGGCGGGCACCTGGGCAAAGGCGGGCAGTGGCTCGGTGGGCGCCACAGGCGCGGCGGCGGCAGCGTTGTTGCCACCAGTGCCCTCATCACCCTCTTGCGCGGGCGGTATGGCGGGAATCAGCTCTGCCGGGACGGGCTGGCCCACCAGCAGCGTCAGCAGGTTGATGTCTTGCGCGCGCAGGCGCAATTGCTGGGCGCGCGCGGCTTGCGCAGCGGCGGTCAGTGATTCGGCCTGGCGCATGTCCAGTGCCGAGGACGCGCCGCTTTCAAATTGCAGCCGCACGAGCGCCAGCGATTGCTGGCGCGTGGCCAGGGTGCGTTCGGTCAGCGCCAGAAGCGCGGTGTCGGTTTTCAATTGCAGCCAGGCGTTGCTGACCGCGGCGATCAGGCTGGTTTGCGCGGCGCGGCGCGCCTCTTGCGAGGACAAAAACTGGGCCAGCGCCGCGTCCTTGAGCGCCGCCACGCGGCCAAAAAAGTCGATTTCCCAGGTGGACAGGCCCAGACCCACCGTGTAGTTTTCGGCGATGTGGCCGGGGTTGTAGGCCGACGGGTACGAGCGCGAGGCCGATGCCGTGGCGTTGATGCCGGGCACCTGGTCGGCGCGGCGGATCTGGTATTGCGCGCGCGCCTGTTCGATGTTCTGGATGGCGATGCGCAAGTCGCGGTTGTTTTGCAGCGCCAGTTCGACCAGTTGCTGGATGCGCGCGTCCTGCACAAACTGCCGCCAGGGCAGATCGGCGGCGGCGGCGAGGGCAGAAGCCGCGCCACTTTCTTGCGGGACGGCAGCGGCGGCGGGGTGGCTGTCGCCGCCTGTGTTTTCGGGCCATTGGCCCGCCACGGGCGCGCTTGGGCGCTCGTAGTGGGGTGTCAGCGAGCAGCCCGCCAGCAGCGCAGCAAAAGCCAGCGCGCCCACGGCGGCGGGCCGCATCTGGCGCAGGGACGACGGGGTTTGCGGGTTCAAAGCCTTCATGATGGGTCTCTTTCGGATCAGGCGCCCGGGGCGTTGGATGACGGTGGGGGCGGCGGCTGGTCGTCGCCAGCGGTGTGCGGCGGCGGAACGGCGCCTTCGTGCAGCGCCTGGCGCTCGCTTTCGCTCAGGCCGCCTTCGGCCTGGGCAACGTAGCTGTCGGCCTGCTCGGCGGTGATGCCAGCGTGGATGGCGTGCTCGTGCGAGCGTTCCATCTCGCGCTGGCCCGGCTTGAATATTCTGCGCACCACCACAAAGAACATGGGCACAAAGAAGACCGCCAGCGCCGTGCCAATCACAATGCCGCCCATCACGCCGGTGCCAATGGCGCGCTGGCTGGCCGAGCTGGCGCCCGAGGCAATGGCCAGCGGCAGCACGCCCAGCGTGAAGGCCAGCGAGGTCATGATGATGGGCCGAAAACGCAGGTGCGCCGCGGCCAGCGCCGCTTCCAGCGCGCTCTTGCCTTGCGCCTGCATGTCCTTGGCGAACTCGATGATCAGAATGGCGTTCTTGGCCGACAGGCCGATGATGGTGACCAAGCCGATCTGGAAGTAAACGTCGTTGTCCATGCCCCGGCCCGTAATGGCCAGCAGCACGCCCAGCACGCCCAGCGGCACCACCAGAATCACCGCCAGCGGGATGGACCAGCTTTCGTACAGGGCGGCCAGCGCCAGCACCACGGCCAGAATGGAAAAGCCGTAGACGATGAGCGCCTGGTTGCCCGCCAGTTTTTCCTCGCGCGACTGGCCCGTCCACTCAAAGCCGAAACCGGCGGGCAGTTGGGCGACAAGTCGCTCCATCTCGTCCATGGCCTCTCCCGTGCTGTAGCCCGGCGCCGGGCCGCCCGCGATGCGCATGGCCGAGTAGCCGTTGTAGCGAATGGTTTGCACGGGGCCGGTAATCCAGCGCGTGCTGGCAATGCTGGAGAGCGGCACCGCCTCGCCCCGGTTGTTGGTAACGGTCATCTTCAGGATGTCGTCGGGCTGCATGCGCGCTGGCGCGTCGGCCTGCACCACCACGCGCTGCAAGCGGCCCCGGTTGGGAAAGTCGTTGATGTAGGCCGATCCAAGCGATGTCGACAGCACCGTGTTGATGGCGCTAAAGCTCACCCCCTGGGCCTGCGCCCGCTCGCGGTCGATTTCCACCTGCAATTGCGGCGCGTCTTCCAGTCCGTCGGGGCGCACGTCTTTGAGCACCTTGCTTTGACGGGTCATGCCCAGCAATTGATTGCGCGCGGCCAGCAGCGCGTCGTGCCCCAAAGAACCACGGTCTTGCAGGCGGAAGGTAAAGCCCGAGGCAACCCCCAGTTCGGGAATGGGCGGCGGGTTCACCGTGAAGATGAAAGCGTCCTTGATGCCCGCCAGCGCCTTCGTGGCGCGCGCGGCGATGGCCTCTGCCGTGTGCTCGCTTCCCGTGCGCTCTTCCCAGGGCGTGAGCGTCACAAAGGCAATGGCAGCGTTCTGGCCCTGCCCTGAAAACGAAAAACCCAGCACCGCCATCATGCTGCTGACCTCGGGCTGCTTGAGCATGTAGGCTTCAAGCTGCTCGACCACGGCTTGCGTGCGCTCGCGCGTGGCGCCCGGGGGCAACTGGATGTTCACCAGCACGGTGCCCTGGTCTTCCTGCGGCAGGAAGGAGGCGGGCAGGCGCTGGTACAGCATCACCATCACCAGCACGATGAGCACGTACACGACCATCAGCCGCCCCGCCTTGCCAAGCAGATGGCCCACAATGCCCTCGTAGCCCTTGGCCGTGCGGCTGAATTTGAGGTTGAACCATTTGCCAAAGCGCGCGAACAGGCCCAGGAGGCCTTTTTTCTCGTGCGCGTTGCCATTGCGCTGCACCGGCTTGAGCAGCGTGCCGCACAGCGCCGGAGTCAGCGACAGGGCCATGAAGGCCGAGCAGAAGATGGACACGGCCATCACGGTGGAAAACTGGCGGTAGATGTTGCCGACCGAGCCTTTGAAAAACGCCAGCGGCACGAACACCGAAATCAGCACCACCGTCACGCCGATGATGGCCCCGGAGATCTGGCTCATGGCCTTGCGCGTGGCTGGCAGCGGCGCCAGTCCCTCTTCGCTCATGATGCGCTCGACGTTTTCCACCACCACGATGGCGTCGTCCACCACAATGCCGATGACCAGCACCATGCCGAACATGGTCAGCACGTTGATCGACATGCCCAGCGCCAGCAGCGCCCCGAAAGTGCCCAGCAGCGCCACCGGCACCACAATGGTTGGAATGATGGTGTAGCGCCAGTCCTGCAAGAACAGGAACAGCACCAGAAACACCAGCAGCACGGCTTCGGCCAGGGTTTTGACCACTTCGTTGATGGAAAGCTGCACAAACTCCGACGAATCGTAAGGCACCACCCACTGCACGCCAGCGGGAAAGTACTGCTGCAATTCGGTCATGCGCGCGCGCACCGCTTCGGCGGCGGCCATGGCGTTGCCCGAGGGCGATAGCTGAATGCCCATGCCCACGGAGGGCTGGCCCTTGAGCCGCCCCGTCGCCATGTAGCCTTGCGCGCCCAGCTCGATGCGCGCCACATCTTTCAGGCGCACCGTGCTGCCGTTGGCGTTGGCGCGCAAAACGATGTTGCCAAACTCTTCGACCGATGTCAGTTGCCCCTGCACCACCACGGTGGCCGAAATGGTTTGCCCCCGCACCCCGGGCACATCGCCAATCGCGCCCGCGGAAACCTGGGCGTTTTGCGCGGCGATGGCGGCGTTGACATCGGCAGCCGAGAGCTTCAGGCTCTCCAGCCTGGCCGGATCGATCCAGATGCGCATGGCGCGCTCGGCGCCAAACAGTTGCACCTGCCCGATGCCGTGCACGCGCTGCAACTCGGGGACGATGTTGCGCGAAACGTAGTCGGCCAGATCCTGAATATCGGCATCCGGCTGCGTCGATGTCAGGGCCACCATCATCAAGAAGTTGGAGCGCGCCTTGTCCACACGCACGCCCTGCTGCGTCACGGCGCCCGGCAGGCGCGGCGCGGCGCGCGAGAGGCGGTTTTGCACGTCCACCTGCGCCATGTCGATGTCGGTGCCCGGCTCGAAGCTCAGCGTGATCGAGCCGTTGCCGTTGGCTTGCGCCAGCGACTCGATGTAGGCCAGCCCGGGCGATCCGTTCATCTCGCGCTCGATGATCGAGAGCACGGAATCTTCCAGCGTCTGCGCCGTAGCGCCCGGATACGTGGCGTTCAGCGCAATGGTTGGCGGCGCCACCGGCGGGTATTGGGCCACCGGCAACTGCGTGATGGAAGTGATGCCGATTACCATGATGAACAGCGCAATCACCCAGGCAAAAATGGGGCGATCAATAAAAAAGCGGGCCATGCGGGTGTTCTCCCTTGCCTTAACGCGATGCGGCGGTTGACGCAAGGGCCTTGGGCGCGGCGCTGGCGGCGCTGGAGGCGCTCGTGCCAGGGCTGCCAGCGGCGGCGGGCGGCTTGCCAGGCTGCCACGGCACGGGCTTGACCACCTTGGTGCCCATGGCCACTTTCATCAAGCCTTCGACCAGCACCTGCTCGCCAGCGGCCAGACCGTCCGTGACGATCCAGTGGTTGCCTTGCGCGCCCGCAATCTTGACGGGGCGCGGGCTGACGCTGCCATCGGCGGCCACCACCATGGCAATGTCACCATGGCTGCCGCGCGTGACCGCTTGCTGCGGCAGCAAAATGGCGTGGGGCACCTCGGCCAGTTCCAGTTGCACGCGCACGTACATGCCCGGCAGCAGCAGGCTTTGCGGGTTGGGCAATTCGGCGCGCAGGCTCACCTGCCCCGTGTTCTGGTCCACCGTCAGGTCTGAAAACAGCAGCTTGCCCGTGCTGTCAAACGGCGTGCCATCGTCCAGCAGCACCTTCACCTGCGCGGCCTCGGCACCGGGCGCGCGCCGCAATTGCCCCTCTTGCAGGGCCTGGCGCAGCTTGAGCACCTCGTTGGCCGATTGCGTCAGGTTGATGTACAGCGGATCAATTTGCTGCACCACCGCCAGTTGCGTGGCCTCGCCCTGGCCCACCAGCGCGCCTTCGGTCACCAGCGCGCGGCCAATGCGGCCCGAAATGGGCGCGGCGACCGACGCGTATTCCAGATTGATGCGCGCGGTCTTGACCGCAGCGTGCCCGGCCTGCACCTGCGCCTGGGCGGCCTGTTCTGCCGCCACGGCGTTGGCGTACTCCTGCTGGCTCACCGCGTTGGCCTGCACCAGCGGCTGATAACGGCGCGCCAGCGCCGCCGCCTGCGACAAATTGGCCTGCGCCTGCGCCAGCGTGGCCTGCGCGCTTTGCAGCGCGGCCTGGTAGGGCGCGGGATCGATGGCAAACAGCGCTTGCCCGGCCTTGACATCGCTGCCTTCCTCGAACAGGCGTTTCTGCAAAATGCCCGCCGCCCGCGCGCGCACCTGCGCCACGCGCGACGCTTCCAGCCGCCCGGGCAACTCGGTGGTGAGCTTGACGGTGGCAGGCGCCACCACAACCACCGCCACCTCGGGCGGTGGCGGCTGCTGCGCGGCGTCGTCCTCTTTCGGGCCGCAGGCCGCAAGCAAGACCGCCGCCGCCGTCAGCGCGGCAGCCAGGGAAAGCGGGCCGCGCGCCGCGCGCCGCGGGGTCGTTGGAAAAGGCAAACGCAAAGCGAGTGTTGGCATGATGAAAAACCAGAAAAAGTTGGCCGCACCCGCCAGCGCCCGCGTGACCGGGCGCCCCTCGGGCGCGTCAGGCTTGAAAAAAACAGAACTTGAAAAGGCAGGGCGAAAAAACCGCAAACTCCGGAGTGTGGACAGGGGGAGGGGAAAACGGCATCCGCGCTCTCAAACGATCAGTGTGCTAAGCGGATGTGATGCGTAGATTAAACGGCAGAGCCAGAAGCCTTTCAATGTGTCGGTGAATTATACATACATCTGGGAATGTATGCGCCATGTGCACACCTTGTTACAGTTGCGGTGCGGCGCGCGGCGCGACTTTTCCACCCCCCCATGGCACCACGACGAACCAAGCAAGAGGCAATGGCAACGCGCCAGGCGTTGCTCGACGCCGCCGAGCGCGTCTTCGAGCGGCGCGGTGTCTCGCGCACCTCGCTGGCCGAAATCGCGCAAGAGGCCCGGCTCACGCGCGGCGCCATTTACTGGCACTTCCAGGGCAAGGCCGACCTGTTCAACGCCATGATGGAGCGCGTCAAGCCCCCCATGGAGCAGGCGCTGCGGCAGTTGGAGTTGCCGCCCGATGCCGCCTGCGACCCGCTGGAAAACTTCTGCGCACAAATGCGCTTTTCGCTCACGCAAATTGAAAACGACGCGCACATCCGGCGCGTACTCAACATTGCCATGCTGATGACCGAATACGTGCCCGAGCTAGGCTCCGTGCGCGCGCGTCACCTGACCGCGCGGCGGCAAACCGCCCAGCGTCTGGGCGAGGCCGTCGCCAACGCCGCGGCACGGCGCAACATCGCCTTGCCCGCATCGACCACGGAAATTGGCGAACTGCTGCACGGCCTGTTTTGCGGCATGGTGACCGACTGGCTGGTAGAGCCGGACTTCAGCCTGACGCAAACCACCATGCGCGGCGTCAAGCTCATGCTGCGCGGCCTGGGGCTGGAAATCGATGACAGCGCCCTGGCCTCCCCCCCTCCCGCGCGCGGACAAGCGGGCGATCAGGGATAATGGCCGCCTTGCCAGAGCGCATCTGGCAAAGCCGCGCGGCTGTAGCTCAGTGGATAGAGTATTGGCCTCCGAAGCCAAGGGTCGTGGGTTCGATCCCCGCCAGCCGCGCCACAGTTTTCTCCCGCCCGCTGTTTGCGCCGCCGCTCGCGCGGCGGCAGATAGCGGCGCGCCCGCCTCACCGCTGGCGGCATGGGTAATCTGCACAGCGGAGTAAGGGTTGGGGAAAGCGAGCGACGATTTTTTCCGCAAACCCCAAAAACCCCCGTCATTGCCAGGGGCCTTGGCCCCGTGGCAATCCCCATACGGCGTTTGCGCGGGGACGGCTTTTTTCTGGGTACGGCGTGGCCCTGTGGCCCGCGGGGGTTGCTGTACGCGCAAGCGCCTTCTTCTGTAGGGGCGGGTTTGAAACCCGCCCCTTACGGCGGCGCACGGGAGAACGCACGAGAAAAACCAGCGGGCAGGCTGCCCGCCCGCCGCGCAAGCCGCCGCCTCAAGCCTCAAGCTGGCAAATAGCCGTCCACCGACAAATAACGCTCGCCCGTGTCGTAATTGAAGCCCAGCACGCGCGCGCCCTTGGGCAGATCGGGCAGCTTTTGCGCAATGGCCGCCAGCGTGGCCCCGCTGCTGATGCCGATGAGCACCCCCTCTTCGCGCGCACTGCGGCGGCCATACTCGCGCGCGGCCTCGGCCTCTACCTGGATCACGCCATCGAGCAAGCCCGTATCCAGATTCTTGGGCACAAACCCCGCACCAATGCCCTGGATGGGGTGCGGCGCGGGCTGGCCGCCGCTGATAACGGGCGAGGCCACAGGCTCCACGGCAAAAACCTTCAGTTGCGGCCATTTGGCCTTCAGCGCGCGCGCCACCCCCGTCAAATGCCCGCCCGTGCCCACCCCCGTAATCAGCGCGTCCAGCCCGTCGGCAAAATCGGCCAGAATCTCCTGCGCCGTGCTGCGCTCGTGCGCCGCGGGATTGGACGGATTGTCAAACTGCTGCGGAATCCACGCCCCCGGCGTCTGCGCGGCCAGCTCTTCGGCGCGGGCGATGGCCCCTTTCATGCCCTTTTCCTTGGGCGTCAAATCAAACGTCGCGCCATAGGCCAGCATCAGGCGGCGGCGCTCCACGCTCATGCTCTCGGGCATCACCAGAATCAGCTTGTAGCCCTTCACGGCGGCCACCATCGCCAGCCCCACGCCCGTATTGCCGCTGGTCGGCTCGATGATCGTGCCGCCCGGCTTGAGCCGGCCGCTGGCCTCGGCGTCCTCGATCATCGCCAGCGCGATGCGGTCCTTGATGGAGCCGCCCGGGTTGCTGCGCTCTGACTTGATCCACACATTGGCCCCGGGGCCAAACAGGCGTTGCACCCGCACATGCGGCGTGCGGCCAATGGTCTCAAGAATGGTGTTGGCTTTCATTTGAATCTCCAGAAAAAAAGTGGGCGAAATCCCGGGTTTTCAGGAAAACGCAGGCGACCATTCTGGCGCAATTGATGGACATGTTTACGCATATGGTTATATAAAAAATTCATGAGCCAGAACCAATCCGCGCCCATGGCGCGCGCCTACAATAGCGCCCGTGAAGCCCGCCAGACCGCCGCTGGTGCAAGCCGTGGAAACACCGCACTGGAGGAACGTCCGGACTGCACAGGGCAGCGCAGGAGCTAACGGCTCTCCACCGCAAGGTGAGGATCAGAGCAACAGAGACGAGTCGCCCGGGGACTTTGGCGCGCGCCGTGTGTGCACGCCGGGGCCGCCGGGCGGGTGAAACGGGCAATCTCTGCGCGCAGCAACATCAAGTAGGTTGGCTTTGAGGCGGCCCGCTGAGCCAACGGGTAGATGGCGCCGAGCCGGGCGGGCAACCCCCGGCCCAGATGGATGGCGGTCACGCCATGGCGCGCAAGCGCCGTGGCGCACAGAATCCGGCGTACCGGCGGACTTCACATTTTTTGTCCTGTTTCAGGCGGGCACGCAAAATGCATGCTATTGCACGCGCGCGCAAACATGCAAAATTTTGTCACCTGCGCGCGCGGCGGCAGCGGCAGTCCGGCCAGCGGCGGGCCGGATCTTGATTTTGACAAGGAAAACACCATGGAAGTACTCGCTTATTTTGCAGTCCTTATGGGCGCACTCAGTTTATGGGAGACGCTGAATGCAAAATACATTGCCGTCGCCATTTTCATAATCAGCATCTGCATCGTGCTGTGGACTGGATCGGGCAGCAGGCCGCGCCTCAAACTGGGCCTGGTCGCGCTGCTGCTGGGCGCGGTGGTGCTGGCCATGCTGCATCAGCCGCCGCCAGAATTTGACATCATCAGCCGCACCGAAAAGGAGCGAGCGAAGCGGCAGTTATTCAGCAATCGCTCGGACAAAGCCGAAGAAATGTGCTTGCAGGAATCGCGCGCCCACACGGCCCATTCTGACAACCCTTACGGTGCCGACCCCATCCCGGCGCGCGGCCTCACGCTGGAAGAAGCCGGATTTTCTTCTTATGAACTGGTCGACCTCTTGCTGTGGCAAGAACTGGCGTTTGTGGAAGCCAAAGTATTTGCTGGCGACCATGGGCAAGGCCATATTGTGACGGACAAATACAAAGAAAAAAACAACTGGCCGGTTCAGCAGCCGCCTGGCCAGTACGTGCGCCTGCAACTGGCCGCTGAAGGCACACCCGGCTGCCTTGCCCCCAGCGCCATGCCCGAAGCGGCGCGCAGAGAATGGGACGAACGGTATAAAAACAGCCACGATGGGAGCAGAAACGCCTACCTGCACCACCGGGAGCGCACCGAAGGCAAGCTGTGCCTGTGGATGGGCGCCATCGACGCGCCCACCGCCTCTGTGCGCCTGGATTACGCGGCCTACCCCGGCGCCGCCCACAACGAACCGCAAGGGCGCTTCCGGCTGCTGGATGCCCAAACCGGGGCCGTGCTGGCCGCCCGCACAGTCAACAACCTGGGCGACAACAGATCCGGGAATTGCTGGGGCTATAGCGAATTAACAAGACTGGTAAAGCCAGAAAATTACCAGATGCCACCCAGATACGACGAGGCCGAACAGGCCATGTTCAGCAACCGCGAGAGAAAAGCGCTCGCCATGTGCGAGCAAGAATCGCGCTCCCGGCCTGTGCCCGTCCAAACCCGCGCCATCACGCTGGAAGAAAAAGGCATTCACGCCGACGAACTGGTGAATTTGCTGCTGCAAAAAAACCTGGACTTTGTGGAAATCAAGGTGTTTTCCGAGAAAAACGAATGGCAGGGCCGCATCGCAACCGCCGGACTCGAGATGCGTTATCCGTACGACGATCAACCAGCCTGGAACGTCAACAGCCAGTCGCCGGGCCAATACGTGCGCCTGCAACTGGCCGCTGAGGGCACGCCCGGCTGCCTTGCGCCCGATGCCATGCCCAAAGGGGCGCGGAAAGCCTGGCACGACAGGTACAGGCCACACTTTCGCGAGCGGGAACGCGCCCAGGGCGGTCCCCTGTGCCTGTGGCTGGGCAACGCGGGCGCCCCCACCGCCCCCGTGCGCCTGGACTACAAGCCATCCGGCGTTGCCCGCAGCGAGCCACAGGGCCAATACCGGTTGGTCAACGCCCAAACCGGGGCCGTGCTGGCCACCCGCACAGTGAGCAACCGGGGCGACAGGGTTGAGAAAACAGCCTCTCGCCTAGGCCTGGGAGCAGAACATGACGGCTGCGATGGCTATAGCGGACTGACCGCCTTGCTCAGCGCCCCCGCCGCTGCTGCCGCCGCAAAGCCGCCCCAATGAATGCGCGCCTGCCATTTTCTGGCCGCCCGCGCCGCGGGCCGCTGAAAAAACGAACCTGAATTTTCTGGAGAACACCCCATCATGTCGAAAATCGAATCCATCATGCACGGACTGGCCAACCTGCTGACCAGCACAGCGTTTCTGAAAGAACTCGCCCTGTTTGCCCTGTGCGTGTGTGGCGCGTGTTTCCTGCTCTTCAACGTCAAACGCTGGCGGGTGCTGGCCGTTGTTGCTGCCGTGCCGCTGCTGCTCATGTCGGCGTATTTTGCGTTTTCCACCAGCCGCGCGCTCGACTGGCACCTGAAATGCCCGGGCGGCTACGGCAAGAATTTTTTCAACAGCGCTTTCATGCCCGGTGATGCGCCCATCGGCGATCCGCCTGTCGACCCCAGCACGCTCACTTATCCGAGCATCGGTGGGAATCTTCTCCCCTATACGTATTGCGACAGCGTGGAAGAAGGCCAGGCCAGAAAAGCCCTGAAAGAAGCGCGCAATGCGCCCGTGTCAGAAGAAGACAGCCAGCAGGCACAGCAGCAACAACAAGAACAACGGGCGCGCCAGCAACAGCAACAGCAGGAAGAAGCCAAACACATGCGCGCCAACCGCGACGCATACCTGCAAGCCCTGCGCCAAACAACAGCGGCGGCAGCGGGGCCGCCCCAGGCAGCGCCAGCACTGGCCGAACCCGCCAGCAGCAACGGCGCCAGAGCCGCGCGCTGATGGCCGCGACGGTGCGCCAAAAACCAGGGAGACCCTGATGCAAAAAACCGCCATTGCGAGCGCAGCCAAGCCATCCATGGCCGTCGTGTATGGATTGAATTGCCACGGGGCCAAAGCCCCGTGGCAAAGGCGGCAACCCGGCCAGCGGCGGGCCGGATTCTATTTTTGACAAGGAAAACACCATGGGATTGCTTGAGGGACTTATTTATTTTCTGATCTTTACAGGCGCATCCATCGCATGGCTGGCGCTGAATGCCAAATACATTGCCGTCGCCATTTTCATGTTCAGCATCTGCGCCTTGCTGTGGACTGGCTCGCGCAGGCCGCTGCTCAAACTGGGCCTGGTTGCGCTGCTGCTGGGCGCGGCGGTGCTGGCCATGCTGTACCAGCCGCCGCCAGAATACGACCTTGTCAGCCATGCCGCCGACAAGCGAATGCTCGACAAACGCGCGCAAAAAGCGCAGGCGATGTGCGAGCAAGAAGCGCGCCTCCAGTCTGTCGACCCCATCCCGGCGCGCGGCCTCACGCTGGAAGAGGCCCGGCTTTACCCCGACCAACTGGCGGACATGCTGCTGTGGCAAGAACTCGCGTTTGTGGAAGCCAAGGTATTTGCCGACGCGCGCGGGCAAGGCCGCATTGCGGCCGCCGAATACGAAGAAGAGAAGAACTACTGGCCAGTCCAGCAGCCGCCCGGCCAGTACGTGCGCCTGCAACTGGCCGCTGAAGGCACGCCCGGCTGCCTTGCCCCCAGCGCCATGCCCGAAGCGGTGCGGAAAGAATGGGAAGGCCGGTATGAAAGCGGCCATGGGAGCAAAAACGCCTACCTGCTCAATCGGGAGCGCGCCGAAGGCAAGCTGTGCCTGTGGATGGGTGCCATCGACGCGTCCACCGCCTCTGTGCGCCTGGATTACGCGGCCTACCCCGACGCCCCCCGCTCTGAACCCCAAGGGCGCATGCGGCTGGTAGACGCCCAAACCGGGGCCGTGCTGGCCGCTCGCACGGTAAGCCATCTTGGCAACCGGTATTTCGAGCATTCGCACTGCGGCAGCAAACTGGCCGCGTTGCTGAAGCCAGAAAATTACCAGCCGCCGCCCAAATTCGATGCCGCCAGTTATGAGGCCGAAAAGCAGATGTTCAGAAACCGCGCGAAAAAAGCGCGCGCCATGTGCGAGCAAGAATCGCGCTCCCGGCCTGTGCCCGTCAAAACCCGCGCCATCACGCTGGAAGAAAAAGGTATTCACGCCGACGAACTGCTGGAATTGCTGCTGCAAAAAAACCTGGACTTTGTGGAAATCAAGGTATTTTCTGATAAAAACGAATGGCAGGGCCGCATCGCACCGGCCGAATCCGGCGAGCAGAACTGGGAGGTCGACCAAGCGGCGGGCCAATACGTGCGCCTGCAACTGGCCGCCCAAGGTACGCCCGGCTGCCTTGCGCCCGATGCCATGCCCAAAGGGGCGCGGCAAACCTGGCACCGCAGGCATGAAGATTATCCGCACTTCATCGACCGGGAGCGTACCCAGGGCGCGCCCCTGTGCCTGTGGCTGGGCAACATCGACGCGCCCACCGCCCCCGTGCGCCTGGATTACGCGGCCTACCCCGACATCCCCCGCAGTGAGCCACAAGGACGCTTGCGGCTGGTCAACGTCCAAACCGGGGCCACGCTGGCCGAGCGCACGATCAGCAACCGGGGCGACAGATATGAGGGCTGCTGGGGCTATGGCGAACTGACCGCCTTGCTCAATGCCCCCGCAACCACCGCCGTCAAGCCGCCGCCCCAATAAATGTGCGCGGGCCGCTGAAAAAACGAACCTGAATTTTCTGGAGAACACCCCATCATGTCGAAAATCGAATCCATGGCCCATGCCCTGGCCAGCCTGCTGGCCAGCACGGCGTTTCTGAAAGAACTGGCCCTGTTTGCCCTGTGCGCCAGTGGCGCGTGCTTCCTGTTTTTCAACGTCAAGCGTTTGCAAGTGCTGGTTGCCGTGCCGCTGCTCATTTTGTCGCTGTATTTTGCATTTTCCGCCAGCCGCGCGCTCGACTGGCACATGAAATGCCCGGGCGGCTACGGCAAGAATTTTTTCAACAGTTCTTCCACTGATGTCAGTAAAGATGCGCCCGCTTATTGCGACAGCGTGGAAGAAGGCCAGGCCAGAAAAGCCCGGGAAGAGGCGCGCAAGACCGGCGCGCAAGAAGAAGACCAGTGGCAACGGGCGCACCAGCAGCAACAGCAGGAAGAGGCCAAACACATGCGCGCCAACCGCGACGTATACCTGCAAGCCCTGCGCCAGACAGCGGCAGCAGAGCAGCCCCAGGCAGCGCCAGCACTGGCCGAACCCGCCAACGCCGCCGACGCGCCCTGATGATGACGGCGGCGCGCGCGCCAAAAACCCGAAAACCAGACTGAAATTGCAAGGAGCCAGTCACACCATGTCCTCATCCATCGAATCCATTGGCACCGGCCTGTCGGCACGCATCGCGCCCCTTGATTTGCTCTTGCCCCCATCCTCACCTCCCGCCTCTCCACAAGTGGAGAGGGGAGCAAATTGCACCCTCCCCCCTTGGGGGGAGGGGTGGGGAGAGGGGACAAAGGGGGAGGAATGGGGGGAGAGGGGGATTTTCAGCCCGGTCGCCGCACCCACCCAATCCAGTCATTGCGAGCGCCTCGCAATGACTGGGCCAGAATAATTCACGGCTTGCAATGACACACGAATTTCAAGGAGCAACCACACCATGTCCTCATCCATCGAATCCATTGGCACCGGCCTGTCGGTCATCATCTCGGGCGCGGCGTTCTGGCCCGGATTCATCTTGTTTGCCGCC
>JAISNB010000206.1 GCA_031276435.1 Burkholderiaceae bacterium
ACGCTCGTCATTGCGAGGGGCTTTGGCCCCGTGGCAATCCATACGGCGTTTGCGCGGGGACGCCGTTTTTTCTGGGTACGCGGGTCTGCGGCCCGCAGGGGTTGCTGCAAGCGGCAAGCACCATTTTCTGTAGGGGCGGGTTTGAAACCCGCCCCTACGCGCTCGCGCGCGAGAAACCAGCGGGCAGGGATGCACACGCCCCCAGAGCCTGCTGTGTAGGTACCTATGCCCCCGTGAGGTCGCCGCGCGGATGCGGCGGCGCGCGCCAGTTTCTGGCCGCGCTGCGCGTTACAGGCTGGTGTTGTGTGGCACGGACGCGGGGCGCAATTGCCGGGGGACGGCCAAAACAATGAGGGCGCGCTGCCCGCAGTTGCGAAGCGCAGCGCGCCCTGCCGGGGGCTGTGTTGATGGTGGCGCTTTAGGCAAATTCAGCCAGCGCGGCTTTCATTTTTTTCATGGCCGCGACTTCGATCTGGCGAATGCGCTCGGCGCTGACGCCGTATTCGGCGGCCAGCTCGTACAGCGTCATGCCGCCACTGCCGTCGTCGTTGACGTTCAGCCAACGCTCGGTGACGATGCGGCGGCTGCGCTCGTCCAGGCTTTTCAGGGCGGCGGCGATGCCTTCGGTTGCCAGTATGTCGCGCTGGGCGGCTTCCAGCATGGCGGTGGGTTCGTGGCTGGCGTCTGACAGGTAGCCGATCGGGCCAAAAGCCTGTTCGCCATCGCTGTCGGGGGCGGGGTCGAGCATGACGTCGCCGCCCGAGAGGCGCGTTTCCATCTCGCGCACTTCTTCGGGTTTGACGCCCAGCTCGCGCGCGACGACATCGATTTGCTGGTCAGAGAGCGTTTCGCGGTGCAGCAGGCCCTGATCGTTATCGTCCAGCGCGTCGGCCTTGAAGCCCTGCTTCATGGAGCGCAAGTTGAAAAACAGTTTGCGCTGCGCCTTGGTGGTGGCAACTTTGACGAGGCGCCAATTTTTCAGGATGTATTCGTGGATTTCGGCCTTGATCCAGTGCAGCGCATAGCTCACCAGGCGCACGCCTTGGTCGGGGTCGAAGCGTTTGACGGCTTTCATCAGGCCGATGTTGCCCTCTTGAATGAGGTCGCCATGGGGCAGGCCGTAGCCTAGGTATTGGCGCGAGATGGCCACCACCAGCCGCAGGTGAGACAGCACCAGCCGCCCGGCGGCGTCCAGACTGCCAGTGTCGCGCAACTCGCGTGCGCAGCGTTGCTCTTCTTCCAGCGTGAGCAGCGGCAGGCGGTTGACTGCGGTGATGTAGGCGTCCAGATTGCCCAGCGGCGGCACAACCGCCCACGGGTTGGCCAGGGCCACGGCGTTGGCGGTGGAGTGGGTTGCCGGTTGGGTCATGGTTGAGTGTCCTTCTTTCACGGTCGGGTATCTTAGCACTGTGTTGGATGGAGTGCCAAAGAAGAAGTTCAGCCATTTTTGCCCTCAGGGCTTTCTTGCTTTCTTGCGCCGCGCATTGGTGGTGTGGCGCTCGCGGCTTTTGCCAGCAGTGGAAAGGCGCCATCCGGCGCGCGGGTTGCTCCTTCCGCGCCTGGCGGGCGGCATTGCTTGCGGTTTTTTTGCTGGCGGCGGTGTTGCGACTGCGGCTTGCCTTGCCGTCATTGCGAAAAGCGCAGCGACATGGCAATCCATGAAGCAAGCGCCTCGGATGTCAAGAACGCCAAGGTGTAAACCGAAATGCCGAAGCAGATTGCAAGACTGCAACTGGATTGCCACGTGCCCTGCGGGCGCTCGCAATGACGAAAGGAAGGGATGTGCCTTGCGACATACTTCTTGCAGCACGCGCCGCCCTGCATCGTCATTGCCCCTTAGAAGAACAGGCACAGTGCATCCATATTCATTGCCCTCGCCTCTTCGGGGAGAGGGTAGGGTGAGGGGGACGCGCAGCGTAAATATTCTCATACTCCTTCTCCCTAATCCCTGCGGGAGATGAAATTAAATTGTCGCCCTCGCCGCATTTCACTGTTTTACTCTCGCCACTTGAGCAGAAGGTGGTGCGCAGCGCCGGGTGAGGGGACATCATATAAATCCCCGTCATTGCGAGGAGCGAAGCAACGCGGCAATCCACTGCCTTTTGCGCTGCGCGCCGAAAGGCGGCAGCAAGACCCTCTCTCCCTAAAAAGGAGAGAGTAAGGCAAGCGGCGTGTTCATAAAATGCCCTCGCCCCCCACCCTCCCCTTTGGGGAGGGCACGTGGCAATCCAGTTGAGGCCTTGCAATCTGCTGCTGCGGTGTTTCGAGAAATTCAACCAATACATGGATTGCCACGTTGCTGCGCTCCTCGCAATGACGATGGAAAGGTGATATGCGTTTGCAATGGCATGCACGGCCGTTTTGCTGTAAGCGGCGCGCGGTGCGGCTGCTGTTTGCCGATACCGGGCGGACAGCCTATCGCTTGAGCTTGTGCAATTGGGCGTCGTCGTCGGGAAGGCTGTAACTGTGTTTTTCGTGCACAAAGCTGGCGATGAGTACAAACAACGTGACCAGGGCGACGAGGACAGCAATCAGGACAAGCGTGGCGGGCTTGTCGGCAAAGGGGAAAACGGCGCTGGCGTTTTCGTAGGTGCTGATACTCATGGTGGAGAACTCCTTGCGATTGAAAAGTGAAAGCGGGGTGTTGCCTGCGGCGTCGCTCGCATGCATGGGGGCAGCAGCGGGCGACGCCATGCGCCATGTGGTCATGTCGTTGCATCGAGCAGCTTCAATCCGGCGACGCCGCCGATGATCGCCGCCAGGCAAAGCCCTCGCGCCAGTCCAAGCCATTCGCCAAGCGCCAGGAAACCGTATAGCGCAACGCCCGCAGCGCCAATACCGCCCCAGATCGCGTAGGCCAAGCTGATGGGCAGCACACGGGTGGCGAGCGCCAGCAGATACAGGCTGAGGACGATGAAAAATCCGCAATAGAGGCTCGGCCACAGACGGGTGAAGCCCGCGGTGCGGGGAAGCGCCGAGGCCCAGAGCACTTCGCAACCGCCAGCGGCAAACAAGGCCAGCCAGGCCAAATTGACATTCATGTTCGTCGACTCCTTTTATCGCGCGCCGCGCCGGGATTGTCGGGCGTCAGCGTTGCTTCGGTTTTAGCCGCCTAAAAAATGCCGCTGACCACACTGGGGTTGTTTCGATGTGGGAGGGGTATCGTTCATGGGGTTCTCCATATAGGCTTGAGAGGTTGTTGTTTTGAAAATGCGAATGACGCCCTGACCAACTTCGATGTGCAGCCAATGCCGAGAGCCTCGCTTTTTCCAGGAAATCGTCAGGCGCGCACGCGGGTTTTCTGCGGGTCGTAGGCGGCGGCGCTGGCGGCCACCCGCGCGGGGATGCGCTTTTGCTGGCCGTCGAGTTTGCCGATTTCTACTGTTGTGCCCGGCGCGCAGTAGTCCACATCGAGTCGGCACAGGGCGATGTTGCGTCCCAGCAGCGGCGAGCGTGTGGCGCTGGTGATCACGCCCACCTGGGCGCGCCCGACGTGTACGCAGTCGCCGTGGGCAGCCGTCTCGTTGCCCTCCAGTTCCAGCCCCACCAGGCGTCGCTGGGGGTTGGCGCTGCGGCGCAGCAAGGCGTCCTTGCCGATGAAATCAGCCTGCTTGGTTTTCAGGGGGACGCAAAAGCCAATGCCCGCCTCGAAGGGATCGGTCTGGTCGTTGAATTCGTAACCGGAAAAGACCAGACCAGCCTCGATGCGCAGCATGTCCAGCGCGTGCAGGCCCAGAGGCGTCAGGCCCAATGGTTCGCCCAGTTGCCAGAGGCGTCGCCACAGTGTCATGGCGTCGTCGGGATGGCACCAGAGTTCGTAGCCCAGCTCGCCGGTGTATCCGGTGCGCGAGACCATCAACGGCGCTCCGTCGTAGTTGTCGAGGCGACCGATGAGAAAGCGAAACCAGCCCAGTTCTTCCAGCTTCGGCTGTGTTCCAGGCGTCCAGATCATCTCCTTGAGCAGGGCGCGCGCCAGCGGGCCTTGCACGGCAATGTTGTGGATTTGCCCGGAGGCGTTTTTGATCCAGGCTTTCATGCCGAGCTTGCGCGCCTGCTCGCGCAGCCAGTCGCCCGCGTAGTCTTCGCCGCCAATCCAGCGAAAGGCGTCTGTCCCCAGACGCAGCAGGGTGCCGTCGTCGAGCATACCGCCGTGCTCGTAGCACATGGCCGAGTACACCACTTGTCCGACCGCAAGTTTGCGCACGTCGCGGGTCAGGCAGTGGTCGAGCAGCGCCTCGGCGTCGGGTCCCAGCACTTCGAACTTGCGCAGGGCGGACAAATCCATCACCGCCACCTTTTCGCGGCAAGCGTGGTACTCATTGATGACGCCGTAACCCTCGAAGTGCGTTGGCGTCCAGAAGCCGCGGTAGTCGACAAACTGCCGGGTGAGGGCGGAAGTACCGGGGTGGAAACCGCTCTCGCGGGTCAGTTGCGGGTCGGCGTCGGGGGTTTTGCGGTGGGCCATGGCGATACTGAAGCGCTCCTTTGCGCTGTAGACGCGGATGTGGATGTCGGTGGGCTGCCAGCCGTTGGCCGGGTCGATGTCGTCCGGGCAGGAGCTGCTGGCGCAGACCAGATCGGTCAACGCGCGCAGCAACACGTAGTCGCCGGGGCGCGACCAGGGTTCGTCAAGCGTCAATTGCTGGTGCGCGTCGATTCCCGTGTTGAAGAAAAAGTTGATTGCAGGCCAGCCAGCGCGGCCTTGCACGCCATGCGCCGCCAGGGCGCGGCTGATGTTGTCGCTACAGTTGGCGTGGCCGAAGTAGCCTTGGGTTTCGTAATAGCGCGCGGTGCAGGCCAGGGCGAAGGTGTCGTGGCGGCCAACGGTGTCGCGCACCACTTCCAGCATGGGTTGCAGGTCGCGGTTGTAGAAGCGACTGTACAGGCCGGGACCTGGGTAGGCGTTGCCGTTCAAGGTGCGGGTGACGGTGGGATCCAGGTCGACTTCACGATGGGCGTCAAGAGCGCGATGGTCGAAGGCGACAAAATCCGAACACTGGCGACCGGCGACATCCAGCGCCTGGATGTATTGGCCGGTGGCGACGGTGTAGGCCTTGGCGGAGCCGGGGTGGATGGTGAATTCGTCCACCACCTCGCCCAGGGGCGCTGGCAGCGGCGGGGCAAGCGCTTGGCGCGGATTGGCGCGGTGGATGAGCAGACGCAGTTCGCTGGCTCGCGCCTGGCTGTCTACCGGCGTGAGGCCGCCGGGCGCGGCAACGATGACCAGCAGCGCCGCGCTGGCCTCGAAGGTGCGGCAAAATCCGGCGGGCGTGCCCGCCTCCCAGAGCCGTGCGGCGGCTGGCGGATGTCGGCAATCGATGCCGCGCTGCGCCAGGGCGGCGCTGACATGGGCAGTCTCGCGGCTGCCGTTGTGCAGCAGGTGGCCGATGAAGTTGGCGTCGGGGCTGGCCGTCGTCAGGCCAAGGGCGGACAGGGCGGCGCGACCGTCGGCGGCGAAGGCCAGCAGTTCAGCGGCCTGATCGCCTTCAAGATCAATGACTTGCAGCCGGTCGCCCGCTTCCAGCGCCACCACCGTCAGAGCGCCGGGCGCGACGCGGTGGCGTTCTTGCGCGGGCGTGCGGGCGAACAGGGCAGGCTCCAAGGGGCGACTGCGCACAGGCGGCAGTTTCACGCTTCGTGCTCCACGCAAGGCGGGGGTACAGGCTGGGCGGCGGGAGGGCTTTCCTTGGACTGATCGGCTGGCGCGTCGGCCAGGTAGGCTTGTAGCGAGTCGTCCAGCGCTTGCAGCCAGGGCGTGTGGTGGGGCGTGGCCATGGTGCCGGTGATCAGCGAGCGGTGGCACTTGTCGCGGTAGTTCATGATGTTTTCGTATTTGTCCTCTTTCCATTGCAGGAAGGTTTCATTCACCTTGGCAATGTCAAAACTCGGGTAATCGGTGGCCTCGATCAACTGGCGGATGTATTCACCCTGGAACTCGAACATCTCGCGGGCGGTTTTCAGGGTTTCCTCTTTTTGACGCCAGGCCAAGTCTTCGGCCTGCATCACGGCCAGGCTGGGCAGGGCGATGCGTTCGAGGATGACATCGCGGGCGTACCAAGCCTGGGCGTCGAACATGTTGAAGCTGTACCACTGGTCTTGCATGCCAAGGTAAACCAGCTTCGGGTTTTGCTCCCAGAACACGCCCTTGTAGAGGTTCAGCGGCCAGAGCCGGTTGTCCGTTTTCAGGCGCAGTTCTTCCGGCAGGAAAGTGAAGTGGTGCTTGTAGCCAGTGCAAAGGATGATGGCGTCGATGTGCTTGCTGCTGCCATCGGAGAAGAAAACAGTGCTGCCCTTGACGTGGGTGAGCAGCGGTTTTTCCTCCCAGTTTTCCGGCCACTTGTAGCCCATGGGCGCGCTGCGGTAACAACTGGTGATGGAGCGCGCGCCGTATTTGTAGCATTGCGAGCCAATGTCTTCGGCTGAGTAGCTGCCGCCGACGACGAGCACGTCCTTGCCCTTGAACTCCAGGGCGTCGCGGAAATCATGGGCGTGCAGCACACGGCCCGCGAAGCTCTCGAACCCCTCGAAGTAGGGCGCGTTGGGCGTGGAGAAATGGCCGCTGGCGACCACCACGTAATCGAAGGTTTCGCTGTAGGTGCGGTCGTCCTCGTAGCTGTGGGCAGTGACGTTGAATTTGCCGCTGGCCGCATCGAAAGCCACGTCGCGCACGGCGGTGTTGAAACGGATGTAGGGGCGCACACCTGCTTTGACCACGCGGCCCTTGATGTAGTCCCAAAGCACTTCGCGCGGCGGATAAGAACCCATGGGACGACCAAAGTGCTCGTCGAAACTGTAGTCGGCAAATTCCAGGCATTCCTTCGGCCCGTTGGACCAGAGGTAGCGGTACATGCTGCCGTGCACTGGCTCGCCGTGCTCGTCCACGCCGGTGCGCCAGGTGTAGTTCCACATGCCGCCCCAGTCGGCCTGTTTTTCGTAGCAGACCAGTTCAGGGATGTCGGCGCCCTTGTCCCGGGCTGACTGGAAGGCGCGCAGTTGGGCCAGACCGCTGGGGCCGGCGCCGATGATGGCGATTTTTTGTTTCATTGTTCGATGCTCCGTATTGGATGGTTTCAGGAAAAGATCACGCCCTTGCCGCCGCGCCCGGCGCGGCGGCTGTTTGTGCCGGTATCGGGCGCGGACAGCCTATCGCTTGAGCTTGTGCAATTCGGCGTCGTCGTCGGGAAGGCTGTAACTGTGTTTTTCGTGCACAAAGCTGGCGATGAGCACAAACAGCGTGACCAGCGCGACGAGGACGGCA
>JAISNB010000208.1 GCA_031276435.1 Burkholderiaceae bacterium
CCCGCAATCGCCCAAAGGCGTGGAACAGGCCCCAAAATAGGGCGGTATGACCAGACAATCAGCGCCATCGGCAACAGCGGCCACACCGGCGCGCGCGGCCAATGTGCCAGCGGTCGACGCGGAGGTGGACGCTTTCATAGACGCGCTGTGGCTGGAGGATGGGCTTTCGGCCAATACGCTGGCGGCGTACCGGCGCGATCTGGTTTTGTACGCGCAGTGGTTGTGGCAGGCCCATGGCTTGGCTCTGGCGCAAAGTCAGGAGTGCCACTTGCAGGGCTATTTCGCGGCGCGGGCGGCGGGCAAGGCCACATCGGCCAATCGGCGGCTGACGGTGTTCAAACGGTATTTCCGCTGGGCTTTGCGCGAGGGGCGGGTGGCTGGCGATCCCACGCTGCGCTTGCTGACGGCCAAGCGGCCGTTGCGTGTGCCCAAGGTTTTGTCCGAGGCGCAGGTGGAGGCGCTGCTGGCCGCGCCCGATGTGGCGACGCCACTGGGTTTGCGCGATCGCGCCATGCTGGAGCTGATGTATGCCAGCGGTTTGCGCGTGAGCGAGCTGGTGCCGCTGAAGACGTTCAATGTCGGGTTGAACGAGGGTGTGTTGCGGGTGTTGGGCAAGGGTGGCAAAGAGCGGCTGACGCCGTTTGGGCAGGAGGCGGGCGACTGGCTGGCGCGCTATCTGGCCGATGCGCGGCCCGCACTGCTGGGTGGCAAACAGAGCGACGATTTGTTTGTGACCGCCGCTGGCCGTACGCCGGGCACCGCCATGTCGCGCGCGATGTTCTGGCATTTGGTCAAGCGTTACGCGCTCAAGGCGGGTGTGGTCGCGCCGCTTTCGCCGCATACTTTGCGGCACGCGTTTGCCACGCACCTGCTCAACCACGGCGCGGATTTGCGGGTTGTGCAGATGTTGCTGGGCCATGCCGATATTTCGACGACCACGATTTATACGCATGTGGCGCGCGAGCGTCTCAAGGCCTTGCACGCCAGGCACCATCCGCGCGGGTAGCGTGTGGCCCGAAGAAAAGTTTGTTCGATGTTTTTTTGCGCGTTGCGCGTCCGAAGGAGTAGAGCGGTATGGCGGTGTACGAGGTCAATGGCAAAGCGCCGCGGGTGCATGAATTGGCCTGGGTGGCCGATTCGGCGCAGGTGATGGGCCAGGTCACGCTGGCGGCCCATGCCAGCGTGTGGTTTGGCTGCGTGCTGCGCGGCGACGCGGATGCCATTTTTGTTGGCGAGGGCAGCAATATCCAGGATGGCTGCATACTGCATGTGGATCGGGGTTTTGCGCTCGATGTGGGCCAGCGCGTGACGGTGGGCCACCACGCCATGCTGCACGGTTGCAGCGTGGGGGACGAATCGCTGATTGGCATTGGCGCGGTGGTTCTCAATGGCGCGCGCATTGGCAAGAATTGCCTGGTGGGCGCGGGTGCCCTGGTGACGGAGGGCAAGGCGTTTGCCGACGGTTCCATGATTTTGGGCAGCCCCGCCAGGGTGGTGCGCCAACTGACGCCAGAGCAGATTGAAGGCGTGCGCCAAAACGCGCGGCATTACATGGAAAATGCGCGCACTTATCGCGCGAGCTTGAAAAAGCTGGCGTAACGCCTGATTTACACCAGATGTCTGAAATCCACCGCTTCTTGTTTGAGGGTCAGCCCGTGCGCGGCCAATTGGTCAGGCTGACTGGCGCGTGGCGCGAGATTTTGCGTCGCCGCGCCAGCAACACGCAAACCGGCGCTTATCCGCAGGCGGTGACGCAGTTGCTTGGCGAGATGGCGGCGGCCAGTGTGCTCATGCAGGCGAGCATCCGGTTCGAGGGCGCGCTGATCATGCAGATTTTTGGCGATGGTCCGCTCAAGCTGGCCGTGGCCGAGGTGCAGCGCGATTTGCGCCTGCGCGCCACGGCGTCGGTGGCGGGCGAGGTTGCGCCGCAAGCCGATCTGGCGCAGTTGCTCAACGTCACGGGCAAGGGGCGCTGCGCCATCACACTGGATCCGCAAGGCCGCCAACCGGGCCAGCAGGCGTATCAGGGCGTGGCGGCGCTGGTGGACGCGCAAGGCCGCAGCCTGCCCACGCTGGCGCGGGTGATCGAGCACTACATGCGCCAGTCCGAGCAACTGGACGCCACGCTGGTGCTGGCCGCAGGCGAGCAAGCCGCTTGCGGCCTGCTCATCCAGCGCCTGCCGGTGCAGGGGCAGGGCAACCTTGCGCAAAGCAATGTGGCGCATGACGATGACGCCGATGACGATGGCTACGCGCGCATCGCCATGCTGGCGCGCACGTTGCGGCGCGACGAATTGCTGGCGCTGGATGCCGATGCGCTGCTGCGGCGCCTGTTCTGGCAGGAAAAGCTGACGCGCCTGACGCCCGCCGCGGCAGACGCGGCGCAGCAGCAGCCGCGCTTTGCCTGCCCGTGCAGCCGCGCGCGCATGGCCGCCATGCTGCGCACACTGGGGCGCGCAGAGTCTGAAAGTGCCCTGCGCGAGCAGGGCCGCATCGAAGTGGGCTGCGACTTTTGCGGTCGGCAGGAGTACTTCGACGCGGTGGACGTGGAGCGCCTGTTCACTCCTACGCAAGATGCACCGCCGGTGGCGCGTGGCGTCCAGTGAATGCCCGCACACTTGCGAAAAAGCGCCATGCGGTTTGACGTTGTTACCCTGTTTCCGGAGCTGTTTGCGCCATTTCTTGAAGCGGGTGTAACGCGCCGCGCCTATGCCAGCGGCCAAATCGGGCTGAAGTTTTGGAATCCGCGCGATTTTGCCGATGGCAATTACCGTCGCGTGGATGACCGCCCCTTTGGCGGCGGCCCCGGCATGGTCATGCAGGCCGAGCCGCTGGCGCGCTGCGTGCAAGCGGCGCTGGCCGATCGGCAAACCGCTGCCGCTGCCGCCATCGCCGCGCCGGAAGCGTCGCCACCGCCCGTGGTGCTGTTTTCGCCCGTGGGCGCGGTGCTGCGCCACGCGGCTGTGGCGCACTGGGCGCAAAGCCGGGGCGCGGTGCTGATTTGTGGCCGCTACGAAGGGGTGGATCAGCGTTTCATCGACACCTTTGTCACGCACCAGATCAGTCTGGGCGACTACGTGCTCTCGGGCGGCGAGATTGCGGCCCTGGCGCTGCTGGACGCCGTGGCCCGGCTTCAGCCGGGCGTGCTGGGCGACGCGGGCAGCCATCAGGCCGACAGCTTCAACCCGGCCATGGACGGCCTGCTCGACTGCCCGCATTACACGCGCCCCGAGGATTGGCGCGGCCAGCGCGTGCCCGCGGCGCTGCTCTCTGGCCACCACGCGCAGATCGAACGCTGGCGACGCGAGCGGCAATTGGCCCTGACCGCCAGCGCGCGCCCCGACCTGATTGCCGCCGCGCGCGCGCAACAGCGCCTGAGCCGCGAGGACGAGACCTTTTTGTCCGCCGCCACCGCGCGGCGGCAGCGCCCGGCGGCGGGTGGCCCAAAGGGCGAGAAGACGCTCTGAGTTCGGGCTATAATCAAAAGCTTTTCGATCCTCTGCCAGCCGCGGCACAGAACAGGGTTTTGCGAGCGTGCGCCGTCAGGCCAGCTTTGCAGGGCCGCCGCCCCTAGCGTAGCGTGCGCATGATCGAGACAAGAGGAAATCATGAACCTGATCCAAATTCTGGAACAAGAGGAAATCGAGCGCCTGGGCAAGAAAATCCCCCAGTTTGCGCCTGGCGACACCGTGGTGGTGAGCGTCAACGTGGTAGAAGGCACCCGCAAGCGCGTGCAGGCTTTTGAAGGCGTGGTCATCGCCAAGCGCAATCGCGGTTTGAACAGTGCCTTCATTGTGCGCAAAATTTCCAGCGGCGAAGGCGTGGAGCGCACGTTCCAGACCTACAGCCCGCTGATTGCCGGTATCGAAGTCAAGCGCCGTGGCGATGTGCGCCGCGCCAAGCTGTATTACCAGCGCGAGCGCCAAGGCAAGCGCGCGCGCATCAAGGAAAAACTGCCCAGCCGCGTGGAAAAACAGGCGCAAGCCCAATAATTCCTGTGCGCAGTGCGCGCAGGCAAAGGCTTTGCATGCCGCCCGCCGCCGCTTTCCGCGCGCAAATCCGCAAAAGCCGCCTCTGTTCCTTGTGGATCGGGCGGCTTTTGTTTTGGGGCTGCCGCGCTGCTTGTGCGCATCCCGAACCGAAGGCGCTTGCGCGGTTTTGACAACCCGGCAGGTGGTTCAAAAAAGGGGGGATCGTTGTCTGAGCGTTTGTCTTTTGATCCGCGCGCGGTTGCCGCAATTGGCACAGACAGCCATTTGCCCGCCTTGCCGCCAGAGCGGCTGACACCCGCGTGTCTGCGCGCGCGTCTTGGCGCGCCGCCGCCCGCATGGGAGTCACAGGCGTGGCAAGAGCCGCGCTGGGGCGATCAACAGGCGCCGCCGCTCGTGCCCGCCGCCGTGCTGCTGCCTTTGCTGCCCGGTGGCGAAGCGGGCGGTGGCGGTGATGACCAGGCGCTCGATGTGCTGTTGACGCAGCGCACGCTCCATTTGTCTACGCATTCGGGGCAGATTGCCTTTCCCGGTGGTCAGGTGGATGCCGCCGATGCGTCTGCTGTTGCCACGGCGCTGCGCGAGGCTGAAGAAGAAGTGGGCCTGGAGCGCGATTTTGTGGAAGTGATCGGCACCCTGCCCACGTATTGCACGGGCACGCGCTTTGCGATCACGCCCGTGGTCGCGCTGGTGCGGCCCGGTTACGCCATCCGGCCCAATCCGCAAGAGGTGGACGACGTGTTCGCGGTGCCGCTGGCCTGGCTCATGAATCCGGCGCACCATAGACGTCACGCGCTGCGCGTACAGGGGCAGCGGCGCGAGTGGTACTCCATGCCGTATCCTGAGCCGCGGCAGGACGGCGCGCGCGAGCCGCACACCGAACGCTTCATCTGGGGCGCCACCGCCGCCATGTTGCGCAACCTGTACAGACTGCTGGCGGCCTGAAACGCCTGGGCCGTCCGCACCGCCCGGGGCTGGCGCCACCCAGCCGCTATCATCGCCGCATGGCCTTGATTGCAATTGTGATCGCACTGTTGCTTGAGCAACTGCGCCCGCTGGGGGTTGCGCAGCGGTATTTGCGCGCCTGGTCGCGCTGGGTGGCCAGCAACGTGGATGCGGGCACGCCCTGGCAGGGCTGGCTGGGATGGGTACTGGCCGTGCTGTTGCCCGCGGCGCTGGTAACCGGGGTGCACCTGATCGCGCTTTGGCTTGGCGGCGCGCTGCTGGCGCTGGCGTGGAATGTGGCGGTGCTGTACGCGACGCTCGGATTCAGGCAGTTCAGCCACCATTTCACCGTGATCCGCGACGCGCTGGAAAACGGCGACGAAGAGCGCGCGCGCCAGTTGCTGGCCCAGTGGCAGGGGGTGGACGCGAGCCAGCTCTCGCGCGCGGAGATCGTGCGCCATGTCATCGAATACTCCGTGCTGGCTGCGCACCGTCATGTATTTGGCGTGATGGCCTGGTATTGCGCGCTGGCGCCGCTGGGGCTGGGGCCAGCGGGCGCGGTGCTGTACCGCAATGCCGATTTCGTACAACGCTTCTGGCGCGAAGACGCGGCGGGCCAGCACTTTCCGGTCAGCGACGCCTCTTGCGCGTGCTCTGCGGCGGCGTGGCGCGTGATGGATTGGCTGCCCGCCCGACTGACGGCTCTGGGCGCTGCCATTGTGGGCAGTTTTGAAGAGGCCATTGACTGCTGGCGCAACTTTGCGGGCCGCTTTGCCGATCCCAACGATGGCGTCATTTTGGCGGCCACGGCGGGCGCCATTGGCGTGCGCCTGGGCGGCAGCGCGTTGCAGGCGGCTGGCAGCGCGCAGGTGCAGCCGCCCAATCCGGACGCCGCCGCTGTCGCCGCGCCGAACTTGCTGGGCGCGACGCCAGAGCTGGGTCATCTGGCCCAGGTGGTTGGACTGGTCTGGCGCATGGTGGCGCTGTGGCTGCTGCTTTTGGTGCTGCTGACGCTGGCGCATGTTTTGCGTTGAGCGCGGCGGATTGCGGACAAACGGATTTTTTTGCTATTCACAGGCAGAGACACATGAGCATTCATTCCATCTTGAAAATGGGCGACGCACGCCTGCTGCGCGTGGCCCAGCCGGTGCGCGATTTTGGCGGCACGGCGCTGCGGCAGTTGGTGGCCGATTTGCTGGAGACCATGCACGCCGCGGGCGGTGTCGGGATTGCCGCGCCGCAAATCGGGGTGGATTTGCAGGTGGTGGTTTTTGGCGGCGATGCGCCCAATCCGCGCTATCCGCAAGCGCCACTGGTGCCGCGCACCGTGTTGTGCAATCCACAAATTACGCCCTTGTCCAATCAACAAGAAGAGGGTGGTTGGGAAGGCTGCCTTTCGGTGCCCGGTTTGCGCGCCTGGGTACCGCGCTGGTGGCACATTCGCTATTGCGGTTTTGATGAGATGGGCCAGCCCATTGCGCGCGAGGTGCAAGGCTTTCACGCCCGCGTGGTGCAGCACGAGTGCGATCATTTGCAAGGCAAGCTGTACCCGATGCGCGTGCGCGATTTCTCGCGCTTCGGGTTTGCCGATGTGCTGCCTGCCGATTTGGATGATTCGGCAGCGGGCGCTTGATCCGTGATGGCGGCGGCAGGCAGCGCCACAACCAGCACGGCGCGCCAGAAAAAAAACGGGCCTTTGAAAGGCCCGTTTTTGTTTGCGCGCTGGCGCTTCAAAAAGATGGCAAACAGCTTTTCTCTCAGGCGCTGACGGCGGCGGCAGGCTGGCGTTGCAACATGGCCAGGACAGAGGCCACTTTGGAGCGCAACTCGCGGCGGTCGCAGATGAAGTCCACAGCGCCTTTTTGTTGTAGGAATTCGGCGCGCTGAAAGCCTTCGGGCAGGGTGACGCGCATGGTGTTTTCGATGACGCGGGGGCCGGCAAAGCCGATGAGCGCCCCGGGTTCGGCAATGACCACATCGCCCACAAACGCAAAGCCAGCAGAGACGCCGCCCATGGTGGGGTCGGTCAGCACGCTGATGTAGGGCAGGCCTTTTTTGGCCAGGCGCGTCAGCGCGGCGTTGGTTTTGGCCATTTGCATCAGGCTGAACAAGCCCTCTTGCATGCGCGCGCCGCCCGTGGCGGTAAAGCAGATGAAGGGCACTTTTTGCTCGATGGCCGCCTCTGCGCCTCGCGAAAAACGCTCGCCCACCACACTGCCCATGCTGCCGCCCATGAAGCCGAATTCAAACGCGGCCACCACCACGGGTACGCTCATGACGGCGCCGCCCATGACAACCAGCGCGTCGGTCTCGCCGGTGGCTTCCATGGCCTCTTTGAGGCGTTGCGGGTATTTGCGGCTGTCCTTGAATTTCAGCGGGTCCATGGGCACGACTTCCTGCCCGATTTCGTAGCGGCCCTCGTTGTCCAGAAAGCCATTGAGCCGCTCGCGCGCGCCAATGCGGTGATGGTGTCCGCACTTGGGGCAAACGCTCAGGTTTTGCTCCAGATCGGTTTTGTAGAGCACCGTATCGCAGGACGGACACTTGATCCACAGGCCTTCGGGCATCTGGCGCCGGTCGCCCGATTCCGATTTCTGGATTTTGGGAGGAAGCAGTTTTTCAAGCCAGCTCATGATGGTGCAAAACTTTCAAAAAAGTCGTGGTGCGATTATGCGTCGTCCAGCGCCGCGCGGATGTCGCGCAAGAAGCTGGCGGCGGCGGGGACGACTTTTTCGTGGGGCAGATCGTCGATCAGTTGCAGCAGCCGCGAGCCGATGACCACCGCGTCGGCCACCCGGGCGATGGCACGCGCTGTGGCGGCGTCCCGGATGCCAAACCCGACGCCCACGGGGATGTGGACGTGCTGGCGAATGCGGGGCAAGGCCGCCTCGACCTCAGCGGTGTTCAGGCTGGCCGCGCCGGTTACGCCCTTGAGCGAGACGTAATAGACGTAGCCGCTGGCAATGCGGGCCACCTGGGCCATGCGCGCTTCGGTAGAAGTGGGCGCGAGCAGGAAGATCAAATCCAGCGCGTGCGCGCGCAAGTCCTGCGCGAATTGCGCGCATTCCTCGGGCGGGTAGTCGACGATGAGCACACCATCTGCGCCCGCGGCGGCGGCGTCGCGCGCAAAGCTGCCCGAGCCGCGCAGTTGGTCGTAGCGTTCCACCGGGTTGGCGTAGCCCATGAGGACGACGGGCGTTGCGCTGTTTTTGATGCGAAAGGCGCGCACCATTTCCAGCGTTTGCGCAAGGCCGATGCCGTGCGCCAGCGCCCGCTCGCCCGCTTTCTGGATGACGGGGCCGTCGGCGCCGGGGTCGGAAAAGGGCACGCCCAGCTCGATGATGTCGGCCCCGGCGGCGGCCATGCCGTGCATCAGCGCGGGGCTGATGTCGGCATACGGAAAACCCGCCATCACGTAGGGGATGAGCGCCTTGCGTTTTTGCTGGCGCAGTTGCTCGAAAGTGCTCTGGATGCGGCTCATTGGGCAACTCCCGTCGCATGGCTGTTTTTGGCCGCGTGTCCGCGCGCGGCGGCGGGGCGGTTGTGGAGATCAGTGCCTTCCAGGTCGGCCACGGTGCCGATGTCCTTGTCGCCCCGGCCCGAAAGATTGACCAGGATGGATTGATCGGCCTTGAGCGTGGGCGCGAGTTTCATGGCGTAGGCCATGGCGTGGCTTGATTCCAGCGCGGGAATGATGCCCTCGGCGCGGCACAGGTGGTGAAACGCCGCCAGCGCTTCCTGGTCGGTGATGCCCACGTATTGGGCGCGTCCCGTGTCCTTGAGCCAGGCGTGCTCGGGGCCGACGCCGGGGTAGTCGAGTCCGGCGGAGATGCTGTGCGTCTCGGTGATCTGGCCGTTGTCGTCTTGCAGCACGTAGGTGCGGTTGCCGTGCAGCACGCCGGGGCTGCCGCGTTGCAGAGAGGCGGCGTGCTTGCCGCTGTCAAGCCCCAGGCCCGCCGCTTCCACGCCAATCAGGCGGGTCTGGGCCAGCGGGATGTACGGATGGAAAATGCCCATGGCGTTGCTGCCACCGCCCACGCAGGCCACCACATAGTCGGGCTGCGTCGCGGCCTGACCGGCGGCAGCCAGCATCGGGGGCATTTGCGCGAGGCACTCCTGGCCAATCACGCTCTGGAAGTCGCGCACCATCATCGGGTAGGGGTGCGGGCCGGCCACGGTGCCGATGATGTAGAAGGTGTTGTCCACGTTGGCAACCCAGTCGCGCATGGCTTCGTTGAGGGCGTCCTTGAGCGTTTTGCTGCCAGAATCGACCGGCGCCACGCTGGCGCCCAGCAGTTTCATGCGGTAGACGTTGGGGCTTTGGCGCTTGATGTCCTCGGCACCCATGTACACCACGCATTGCAGCCCATAGCGTGCGCAAATGGTGGCTGTGGCCACGCCGTGCTGGCCCGCGCCGGTTTCGGCAATGATGCGCGTTTTGCCCATGCGCCTGGCCAGCATGGCCTGGCCGATCACGTTGTTGATTTTGTGCGCGCCGGTGTGGTTGAGGTCTTCACGCTTGAGGAAGATTTGCGCACCGCCCAGTTCGCGGCTGGTGCGCGCGGCGTGGTACACGGGCGAGGGGCGGCCCACGTAATGGGCCAGTTCGCGCTGGAACTCGGCCAGGAAGGCCGGGTCGCGCTGGTAGCGGGCATAGGCTGCGGTCAGATCGCTGATGGCGCGAGTCAGTGTTTCGCTGACGAAGCTGCCGCCATAGGGGCCGAAGTGCCCGGCGGCATCGGGTTGGCAATAGGAAGTGGCTGTCATGGTGGGGTCTGGGGTTCTGCGAATTGGGCGTCGGCTGCGCGAACAGCCGCCACGAATTGCCGGATTTTCCCGGCGCTCTTGGTGCCTTTGAGAATCTGGCCGTCCGGGCCGTGCGCTTCGACGCCAGAAGAAACGTCAACGCCAAGCGACCAGGCGCACCGGCGCAGGCGCGCTATGGCCTGGCCCACGTTTGCGGGTGTGAGTCCACCAGACAAGACGAGGTGAGCGGGAACGTTTGTTGGAAGCCGTGACCAATCGAATGTCTTTCCGCCGCCGCCATAGCCCTCTGTCTGAGCGTCCAGCAAGAGCGCCTGCGCGGCCTGAAAATCGTGTGCGAATTCTAGCAAGTCGAACGGTGTTTGCGCATCCAGGGGAATGCGCGCGGCGCGCCAGAAAGCATGCCCGGTTTGCCGCTCCATCGCCAGGCAGGCGGCGCTCGACTCGTCGCCATGGAACTGCACGATGGCGCCCGGCAGCCGCTCGCAAGCAGCGGCGACGCTGGCCGCGTCGGCATTGACAAACAGCAGCACGGGCGTGACCAGCGGTGGCAGGCGGCGGGCCAGTTCAGCCGCGCGAGCGGCGCTCACAAAGCGCCGGCTTTTGGGGTAGAGCACAAAGCCGATGGCGTCAGCGCCCGCGGCGCAGGCAGCGTCCACATCCTGCTCGCGGGTCAGGCCGCAGATTTTGATGCGGGTTCTGGACTGGGGCAGCCAGGGCTGGCGCGGCGCGGCGGCAAGACTCATGGGAGCCAATCATAGGCCGCCGTGCGCTCGGGCAGGCCCCAGGCGGGGTCGTACACCGGACCCAGAAAATACAGGCCGTCGGCGGCAAAGGTGGGCGCGGCCACGGCGCGGCTGCGCGCGGCCAGAACTTGCGGCAGCCAGTCGGGCGGGTAAAGCCCCTGGCCCACGGCAACCAGGCAGCCCATGATGTTGCGGATCATATGGTGCAGGAAGGCGTTGGCTTCAAAGTCGAAGCGCCAGTACGCGCCGCGCCGCGCCACTTGCGCGCGCGTGAGGCGCTTGACGGGGCTGTGCGCCTGGCACGCGGCGGCCCTGAAAGAGCTGAAGTCATGCTCGCCCAGCAAATGGTTGGCCGCGGCCTGCATGGCCGCGCCGTCGAGCGGCTGAAAGCACCAGCCCGCCCGTCCGGATTCCAGACTGGGGCGCACGGGCGATTGCAGCAAAACGTAGGCGTAGCGCCTGGCCAGTGCGCTGCCGCGGGCATGAAAGGCATCGGCCACCGGGCAGGCCCATTGCACGGCGATGTCAGGCGGCAAGAAGCGATTGACGCCGCGCACCCAGGAAAATGGCGCGCGCGCGACGGGCGCGTCAAAGTGCACGACCTGCATCAAGGCATGTACGCCAGCATCGGTGCGGCCAGCGCACAGCGTGGGAACGGGTTGTGTGGCAAATTCGGCCAGCGCGTGTTCCAGCCGGTCTTGCACCGTCTGGCCCGAAGGCTGGCTCTGCCAGCCCTGATAGGCCGTGCCGCAATAAGAAAGGCCAAGCGCAAGCCTCATGTCGACTTGCGCCTGGCCTTGTTGTGTGAAAACGCGGTCTCGGAAATCGCGCTTTCAGTCCAGTTCCTTGAGGAACTGCTCGGCGCTCGCCTTGATGGCGCCGCTGGCTTCGGCGATGACCTCTTTGGCCAGGGCGCGCGCGCCGTCGGTGTCACCGATGGCGTGGAACTCCTGCGCCAGCGCCAGCTTGGTGCTCAGGGGATCGCTGTCGGTCGGCTCGGTGGCTGCCTCTGGCTGCATGGTGGCCTCGCTGCTGCCGCCCGTCGCGCCGGGAGAATCGAGCGTCAGGGACGACGAGAGGGAATCCATGTCGAACTCGATCATACCGTCATTGCTTTTTTCAGGCGCGGCAACCGGGCTTGGCGCGGGCGGCGGTTGCGTGGCAACCCGCGCGTCAGAGGCGGCGTCCAGATCCAGATCGAAATCAAGATCGCTCACCTGGGGCGCCACTGGCCGCGGCGCGGCGGCAGGCGCGGCAGGTTTGGGCGCGGGCGCTGCGGTTTTCACCGGCGCGTTGTCAAGCTCCAGATTCAGATCGAGCGGAATGCCACTGCTGACACTGACGGGCGAGTCACCAAACGGCATGCTTTGCGGCTCGGTATCAGCGGCCCCGAACGACGAGCGCGGCGGCTCGTCACTCAAAGTGGGCGCGACGGCTTTCGCGGCGGGCGCTTTTCCGCCAGGCCCCGGCCTGTACAGCACATTGTCCGGGTCAAGCTCGGCACCCAGTCCGGCGATGAACTCCCAATCCGGCCCCTGACCCTGCGAAGCCTTGAGCGCGTCGTTTGCGACTTGCTCCAGCGCCTTGGCGTCGCGCCGCTTGGCGTAGATTTCAGCCAGCTTGCGGTGCACGGCCATGCGCTCCGGAGCGGTGCGCAGTGCTTCCTTGAGGATTTCCTCGGCCTGCATGTCGCGGCCATAGGCCAGGTAGACATCGGCTTCGGCGACCGGATCAAC
>JAISNB010000021.1 GCA_031276435.1 Burkholderiaceae bacterium
TGCAGAAAGACGAGAAAACAAATGCAAAGACAATTTTCGCAAAACATGGCGCATGAGCGCCTGGTGCAAGCGCGCGCGGCTACCCTGCCTGCCGCTTTGCAATCGGTCAACCCCGCGTCAGCGGCGGATGCCGATTTGGAGCGGCGCTTTGGCGGGCTGCGCCGCTTGTATGGCAGTGCGGGCGCCGCGCGCATCGCCCGCGCGCGGGTGTGCGTGGTTGGCGTGGGCGGTGTGGGCGCATGGGCGGCTGAGGCGCTGGCGCGCAGCGGCGTGGGCGCGATCCAGTTGATCGACATGGATCACGTGGCCGAATCCAACATCAATCGCCAGGTTCACGCGCTGGACGCCACGCTGGGGCAGGCCAAGGTGCAGGCCATGGCCGAGCGCATCGCGCAAATCAGCCCGTATTGCCATGTTGACGCGGTGGACGATTTTGTGACGCCAGACAACTGGCCCGGCGTGCTTGGTGCTGCGCTGCCAGAGGCCATCATCGACGCTTGCGATCAACTGCCCGCCAAACTGGTCATGGCCGCCTGGGCGCTGCGGCCGCAATGCAAGGCGCGCTTCATTGCTGTGGGCGCGGCTGGTGGCAAGTGCCAGCCAGAGCTGGTGCGCGTGGGCGATTTGGCTGATGCCACGCACGATCCGCTGCTGGCCAAACTGCGCTACCAGTTGCGGCGTCAGCAGGGCGCGGCGCGGGCGGGAAAGCGCATTGGTTTGACCAGTGTGTCCAGCGCCGAAGCCGTGCGGCGGCCCGACGCCAGTTGCAGCGTCACTGCCAGCACCGCAGGCGCCGCCACGGGCGCGATGGATGGCTCGCTCAACTGCCATGGTTATGGCTCTGCTGTGGCCGTTACCGCAACTTTTGGCCTTTGCGCCGCGGGTTGGGTGCTCAACCGCTTGGCCGAAAGCGCGGAAAGCACGCTATAATTGCGGGCTTGCCGGAGTCGGCATGGGTCGTTAGCTCAGTTGGTAGAGCAGCGGACTTTTAATCCGTTGGTCGCAGGTTCGAATCCTGCACGACCTACCAAAAACTTCAACAAAGTCAATGTGTTGGCCCGTTTTAACGGGCTTTTTTGTTGGCTTTTCTGTCTGCCATTCTCTGGATACGTCCAGAATCCCGTTTGTTTTTTGACAGCCCGTGTTGGAGCGCCATCGCGATGAGCGATGGCTGGCTTGCCAGCAATGCGCTTGCATGGGCTGCGGCGCTGTAGCGGCTTGCAAGCCTTGCCCGGCATCAACAAAAGCGGCAGCGCCTTGCGGCCCGTGTGGTGGGGTCGCAAGGCGCTGTGCATTTCAAAAAAACACCAGGCAGGTTTTTCAGATCAGGGTGGCCCAGTCGCGGGCGGGATCGCTGGCTTTGGCCTCTTGCGCGGCTTGTACGCGCAGGCCCAGTGCCTTGGCTACGCCCGCGCCGTAGGCCGGGTCGCAGGCGTGGCAGTTGCGGATGTGCCGGTGTTTGATGAAGTCGGGCGCGTCGCCCATGGCACGGGCGGTGTTGTCAAAGAGGGCCTGTTGTTGCGCGGCGTTCATGAGCCGCAGCAGCGCGCGCGGCTGGCTGAAGTAGTCGGCATCGTTTTCGCGGTAGTCCCAGAAGTCGGCGTTGCCGTTGATTTTGAGCGGCGGTTCCCTGAACCGGGGTTGCTGGAGCCATTGGCCGAAGCTGTTGGGTTCGTAGTGGGGCAGGCCGCCGTAGTTGCCGTCCAGGCGGCCCTGGCCGTCGCGGTGGTTGCTGTGGACGGGGCAGCGCGCGGCGTTGACGGGGATTTGGTGGTAGTTGGCGCCCAGGCGGTAGCGTTGCGCGTCGGCGTAGTTGATGAGGCGGGCCTGGAGCATGCGGTCAGGGCTGACGCCAATGCCGGGCACGAGGTTGCCGGGGGAGAAGGCCGCCTGCTCGACGTCGGCAAAGTAGTTGGCGGGGTTGCGGTTGAGTTCGAGCACGCCGACTTCGATGAGGGGCCAGTCGGCGTGGGGCCAGACTTTGGTCAGATCGAAGGGGTGGTAGGGCACTTTTTCGGCGTCCTGCTCGGGCATGATTTGCACGTACAAGGTCCAGCGGGGGAAGTTGCCCTGCTCGATGGCCTGGTACAGGTCGCGTTGGTGGGTTTCGCGGTCGCTGGCGACGAGGGCGGCGGCTTCGGCGTCGGTGAGGTTTTCGATGCCCTGCTGCGTGCGCAGGTGGAATTTGACCCAGTGGCGCTCGCCTTGGGCGTTGACAAAGCTGTAGGTGTGGCTGCCAAAGCCGTGCATGTGGCGGTAGCTGCGGGGAATGCCGCGCTCGCTCATGGTGATGGTGACCTGGTGCAGGGCTTCAGGCAGCAGCGTCCAGAAGTCCCAGTTGTTGGTGGCGCTGCGCAGGTTGGTGCGTGGATCGCGCTTGACGGCTTTGTTGAGGTCAGGAAATTTGCGCGGATCGCGCATGAAGAATACCGGGGTGTTGTTGCCAACGAGATCCCATATGCCTTCTTCGGTGTAGAACTTGATGGCAAAACCGCGGATGTCGCGCTCGGCGTCGGCTGCGCCGCGCTCGCCGGCAACGGTGGAAAAGCGCACGAAGAGGTCGGTTTTTTTGCCGACTTGCTCAAACAGCCGGGCGCGGGTGTAGCGGCTGATGTCGTGGGTGACGGTGAAGGCGCCAAAGGCGCCGGAGCCTTTGGCGTGCATGCGGCGCTCGGGGATGACTTCGCGCACGAAGTTGGCGAGCTTTTCATTGAGCCAGACATCTTGCGCGAGCAAGGGGCCGCGCGCTCCGGCGCTGAGGCTGTTCTGGTTGTCCACCACGGGGGCGCCAAAGTCGGTGGTGAGGTGGGTGACGGGACAAGTGGTTTTGGGGTCGTTCATCGCGGTGCTTTCGGTTGAAGGGATGGGAATGAAGCTGAGCAATCAGCGGCCCAATGGTGCGACGAAACGCTAAATAGGTAAAGACAAATGTATCTATGGCATTTATAGCTCAAGGCTATTTCTGGATTCGGGCGGCGCGCAAGCACGCCTTGCCGGGCGTTTTCGGGGCCGGAGTTTTGTCGCGATCCGCTTCGGCTTTATTGCGCACCCGGGCGACGGCGCAGCAGGGCCGCCTTGATCTTCAAGCCACCCCAGATCGCCAGCAGCATGGCCAGGCCAAAGACCCAGCCGGAAAGCGCCCCGGCGTGGCTGCCGGAGAGCAGGGTGCCCACCGTGCATCC
>JAISNB010000073.1 GCA_031276435.1 Burkholderiaceae bacterium
CCGTCATTGCGAGCAGCGTTGCGACGCGATAATCCACATTGACATTGAGGCAACATCCCTTTCCCGCTCGCGGCAACGCCTGACCGATCCGACGGGGGGTGCTTGACAACCGGGTGCGAGCGACCCGCACACCACGCTACGGGTATTCCCGGCGCGCGTGGATGACACGGATTACATCAATACTGCTTAGCCCGACACGGTAAAGCACAATGTAGTTGGGATGCGCAACGATTTCCCGGCAACCGGGGACGCGCGAGCTTGGCCGGTACATGTGCGGATGCTCCGGCAAGGTATTCAACGCTTCCAAGAATGCGCTCGCCCAGATTCCGGGCGGCTGCGGCGTCAAACTGCCCGATGTGCTCGACGATGGAGTCGAGATCGGCGTAGGCTTCGCCAGTCCATGTTACGGGCAGCGTCATGCGCTCTTGCGCGCTTGCATCTGATCGAGCCGCACGGTTATTCTGCGCACGACTTCATCGTGTGGAATGCGGGGCTTCTTGCTGTCGATGGCTTCCTGTGCTTTGGCGCGGAACCAGCGGTCGTAGCTGTCGGCTTGTTCCTGCGCCTCGAACTCGGAGACAAGCGGGTTCAGTTGTGTCGTTGTCGCCATGATCGTTCATCCTTCACGTGGTTGGTGTAACGCATGTTAGCGCAAGCAGGGGCGAGAGAGGGTGGGCAACACCAATCCAAGCGCCGCGTTTTGCGTGGGGGAGTCCCCTCACCCAACCCTCTGCCTTCTGACCTCTCCCCATCTCTCCCCCTTTGTCCCCTCTCCCCAACCCTCCCCCCCAGGGGGGAGGGTGCAGACTGCTCCCCTCTCCACAAAGTGGAGAGGGGCGGGGGGTGAGGCTGGGGGCGAGGGCATTGAAAATGCAAAGAGGATAGATGCGTCGTCGTGCTTGCCCAAGCGGGCATGGGCATCGACAAGCGTCGTTGGGCAACTCAAAAAAAATGGCGGTCTTTGCAGACCGCCATTCAATTTCTCTCAGGCACAGCGGGCAAGCCCGCCATGCCGTCCGGGAAAAACTCCTACCCGTTATCAGCGTTGGTTATGCGCGCCCAGCACGGTTTGCACCGCGCCAAATGCCGGCGAGCTGATCACGCTGTAGGCGTAGATCGAACCAGCGTTGGCAGCAATAGCGGCTGGGGGGGTGTGAGCCGCAGCGGAACCTGCAGGCACTGGGTCTGCTTTCAGCGTGCTGCCATCGGTGATCCAGTGGATGAAGCCATCGGTGAAGTCGCCAGGGCGGCCCACGATCTTTTCAGGATCAACAATGTCAAGTTCTTCCTTGACCAGTTCCAGGTTGACCGACTTGCGGTTTTGCTTGTCGTCAAAAATGTTGACAACTTGCGTCTTCTTGTGGCTGCCAGTGGACCAGATCACAACGCTGGTGTCGTTGCCGCCCGCCTGGCCATCCACGAAGTAGCGCAGGAAAAACTCCTGATTCACCGGCGTCGCGTTGTTCGGATCAACATAAGCCGCACCTTCAACCTTGACCACGGAGTCCGGGCCTTGGATGGTGACGTCCGTCAGATTCGGGTGGAACGTCAGGGGGCCATCGATAACGGGCAGGAAGGCCACGTCAGACGCCGCTGTGTTCACTTGGAACGCATTGCCAGAAATGGAGCCGTCGATGTTAGCTGGGGATGCAGAATTCGGGCATCCGGTAGCAGTAGCCGCAGTGTTATGAGCGGCGAACACCAGATAGCCACGCTTGCCTTCAACGCCCGTGCCCGCTCGCGCAGACCAAACGAAAGGCTCATAGTCCCCGGCGGTCAGGAAAACGCAGCCGTCGGTCACGTGGGCGGAGTCCTGGTCAAAAAAGGTCCAGAACACAGCAGTGGGAACGGCACCCCGGTTCACGATACCGACGGCGGTGGTGTCGGTCGGGCCGTTGTGGATCACGTTGGGCACCACAAAACCATTGCTGAAGGTGCCAGAAGTGTAGGCCTGTGCAACACCCGCGCTCAAAGCGGCTGCTGCAACGGCTGCCATTGCAAATTTTTTCATCGTCTAAGTCCTCTGAAAAGTGAAGGAAGCTTTCCCACTGAGAAAGGTGGGTTCTGCAACCCATCCGTAAAACTCCGTTTGGGTTGGCGCAATCTTATACGCACATCCGCGCGTTTTCAAGCCACCGGCCCGTTTGCAACCATTTGCCGCGCCAATTGTTGCGCGCGGGCAACAAAATCAGGGCTTGCCCAACTGGAACGCGACGCTGTCCTGCCATGCATGGAACCACTGGCCGCCGCCGCCGCCCGCCAGCAAACGCCACTGGTCTTGCATGACGGCTTCCTGATTTTGCAGGCGCAGCATGGGGATGTTGTAGGTGGCAAAGACTTCGACAACGGCGGTGTCGGCGGTGATGTTGCGAATGTCCCTGACCTCGACGCTGTTGTAGACGATGCCGCCGCGTTTGAGGTAGGCGTCCAGCGTCCAGCGCGGGTCTTGAGAAGCTTCTTCATAGCGCCAGGCGGTTGCGCGGTCGCCCTCGCGTATGGCGGCCCAGTAGGCCAAAGCGCGCTCCAGCAGCGCGGCTTTTTGATCGGCAGGCGCGGCCCGGACGGATTCAGGTACGGCAGCAGCAGCGCCCGATGTGGCGCAGCCACCGAGCAGCGCCGTACCAGCGGCGGCAGCCAGCAGCGCGGCAAGGCAGAGGCCGCGTTTGCAAAGGGGTTGAGGGTTTTTCATGGATTTCTCCTGTCGGTTGGAACTTGTTTTGGAAACCTGCTGGAACAGGCGTTTGGTGAGGCTGTACTTTAGCCGCGCTTTGGCGAAGCTGATGCTTTGGCGAAGCTGGCGCTTTGGCGCGGCGTGCGCTGACAGAGCCAGCGCGCGGCGCAAAGTTGCGCGCCGGATTTTGCATTTTTTGGGCAGGGGTGGCGCGTGCGCCCCTGGTGCCTTTCTTCTCCCATACTGGCCCGGATAGCTGGATTTTTCATGTTTGAGTGGCCCGGCTGGATGGTTTGTCCGCGCCTCTGGAGCGGCACTGGTTCCGTGGTTTGTGTGCCGCAACGGTCCCTTTCAGCGCACGCCAGCAACCTACAATTTGCCCCATGCAAGAAAAATACGACCATCAAAGCGTCGAGCAGGCCGTGCAAGCGCAGTGGCGCGCCAAAGACGCCTACCGCGTTACCGAAGATGCCACCAAGCCCAAGTTCTACGCCTGTTCCATGTTGCCTTACCCCAGTGGCAAGCTGCACATGGGCCATGTGCGCAACTACACCATCAACGACATGCTTGCGCGTTATTTGCGCATGAATGGCAAGAACGTGCTCATGCCCATGGGCTGGGACGCTTTTGGCCTGCCCGCCGAAAACGCCGCGCTCAAGCACGGTGTGCCGCCAGCAAAGTGGACGCGCGAGAACATCGCCTGCATGAAGGGCCAGATGCAGGCTCTGGGGCTGGCCATTGACTGGAGCCGCGAGACGGCCACTTGCGATCCCGGCTATTACAAATGGGATCAGTGGCTGTTTTTGAAGATGCTGGAAAAAGGCATTGCCTACCGCAAGACCCAGGTTGTCAACTGGGATCCGGTGGATCAGACTGTGCTCGCCAACGAGCAGGTGATCGACGGGCGTGGCTGGCGCACGGGCGCGCTGGTGGAAAAGCGCGAGATTCCCGGCTACTACCTCAGGATTACCGATTACGCGCAAGAGTTGCTCGACCTTGTGCGCACGGACAATCCCGATGCCGCGCTGACCGGCTGGCCCGAGCGCGTGCGCCTGATGCAGGAGAACTGGATTGGCAAGAGCGAAGGCGTGCGCTTCGCCTTCACGCACGACATCAGGGACAGCGGCAGCGGCCAGCCAATTCAGGATGGCCGCCTGTACGTGTTTACCACGCGCGCCGACACCATCATGGGCGTGACTTTCTGCGCCGTGGCGCCGGAGCATCCGCTGGCCGCGCACGCGGCGCAAGGCAATCCCGGGCTGGCCGCGTTCATCGATGAATGCAAGCGGGGCGGCACCACCGAGGCCGAGCTGGCGCTGCGCGAGAAAGAGGGCATGCCCACGGGCCTGTTTGTCACGCATCCGCTCACGGGCGAGCAAGTGCCCCTCTGGGTGGGCAACTATGTGCTCATGAGTTATGGCGATGGCGCCGTCATGGGCGTGCCCGCGCACGACGAACGCGATTTTGCGTTCGCCCGGAAATACCGGCTGCCCATCCGGCAGGTGGTGGCCGTGGCGGGCCAGACTTTCTCTGCCGACGCCTGGCAGCCCTGGTATGGCGACAAGCTCAAATGCGTGTGCGTGCACTCCGGCGCGCTGGACGGTCTGGATTGCGCGCAGGCCGTGGGCAAAGTGGCGCAGATGCTGGCCGCCAGGGGCCTGGGCGAAAAGAAGACCATCTGGCGCCTGCGCGACTGGGGCATCAGCCGCCAGCGTTACTGGGGCGCGCCCATTCCCATCATCCACTGCCCGGACTGCGGAGCGCAGCCCGTGCCGGAGCAGGATTTGCCCGTGGTTTTGCCCGAAGACCTGGTGCCCGACGGCAGCGGCAACCCGCTGCTAAAAAGCGAGGCTTTCCACAAAGGCGTGGTCTGCCCGCGCTGCGGCCAGAGCGCGCGGCGCGAAACCGACACCATGGACACCTTTGTCGATTCGTCCTGGTACTTCATGCGCTATTGCGATCCCAAAAACGACCAGCAGATGGTGGCCGAAGGCGCGGCTTACTGGATGCCGGTGGATCAGTACATCGGCGGCATAGAGCACGCAATCTTGCACCTGCTTTACGCGCGCTTCTGGACCAAGGTCATGCGCGACATGGGCTTGGTCAAAACCAGCGAACCCTTTACCCGTCTGCTCACGCAGGGCATGGTGCTCAACCACATCTACAGCCGCCGCACCGAAAAAGGCGCCAAGGAGTATTTCTGGCCCAGCGACGTGGCGCACACGCTGGACGAGGGCGGCAAGATTGTTGGCGCCAGGCTCAACAAGCCCGTGGGCCATCTGCCCGCTGGCGCGCCCATCGACTACGAGGGCGTGGGCACCATGTCCAAGTCCAAGAACAATGGCGTCGATCCGCAAGAGCTGATCGAAAAATACGGCGCCGACACCGCGCGCCTGTACACCATGTTTACCGCGCCGCCCGAGGCGACGCTGGAGTGGAACGACGCCGCCGTTGAAGGCAGCTACCGCTTTTTGCGCCGCGTGTGGGGCTATGGCTACCGGTTGCGCAGCGCCGCCGCCTTGGGCGGCGCCATCGCCACGCTGAAAGATGCTGGCGCGCTGGGCCGGGCTGCCTTCAGCCAACAGGCCGCAGCGCTGCGCCACGAGATTCACACCGTGCTCAAGCAAGTCAATTTCGACTACTCGCTCCAGCGCATGCAATACAACACCGTGGTCTCCGGCGCCATGAAAATGCTCAACGCGCTGGAAGCGTTCAAGGCCGAAGGCAGCGCCGATGATGCTGCCGCCACCGCCACGCTGCTGGCGCAGACCGAAGGCTTTGCCATTTTGCTGCGCGTGCTCTACCCCGTTACCCCGCACATCACGGCCACGCTCTGGCAGCAACTGGGTTACGCCGCCGCGCTGGGCGACATGCTGGAGGCCGCCTGGCCCCAGGTGGACGAGGCCGCTCTGACGCGCGACGAAATCGAACTCGTGCTGCAAATCAACGGCAAGCTGCGCGGCTCCATCCGCGTGCCATCGGCTGCGGACAAAGCGGCCATCGAGGCCGCGGCGCTCGGCAGCGAAGCCTTCGCCAAGCACAGCGCGGGCGCTGGCGCGCCCAGGAAAATCATCCTGGTGCCTGGCCGCCTGGTCAATGTGGTGCTGTGATGGCGTCGCAAAAACACGCTCCCGATTTGTTGCGCTGCCAGCGCCGCCGCCGCGCGCTGCGGGCGCTGGCTGGCCTTGGCGCGCTGGCCGCGCTGCAAGGCTGCGGCTTTCAACTGCGGCAAGCGCCTGTGTTCAGCTTTGCGTCGATTTACGTGGACGCGCCCGGTTCCGCGTTGGGCGCCGAACTGCAACGCCAGTTGCGCGCCAGCGGACTGCAAGTGCTGACCGACGCCGCAGCGCGCGAGAAGGCCGACCTGATTTTGCAAAGCCTGGCCGACCAGCGCGAGCGCCAGGTGCTGGGGCTGAACGCATCGGGCCAGGTGCGTGAATACCGCTTGCACGTGCGCTTCAGATTCCGCGTGCGCACGCCAGCAGGCAAAGACGTGCTGCCCGACGCCGAAATCGTGCGCCAAATCGACCAGAGCTACAGCGAAACAGCCGCGCTGTCCAAAGAGGCCGAAGCGCAAATGCTGTTCGACAACATGCAAAGCGACATCGTGCTCCAGGTCATGCGCCGCCTGTCCACGGTCAAGCCGTAAGAAGCGGCGCGCCCCGCAACCGGCATCGAGCAAACAGGCCCCCACCCATGCAACTGGCCGCCGCGCAACTTGAGCAGCACCTGCAAGCCGGGCTGCGCACGCTGTACGTGCTGCAAGGCGACGAGCCGCTGCTGATGGACGAGGCGCTGGACGCCATTCGCGCGCGCGCCCGCGCGGCGGGCTTTGCCGAGCGCGCCGTGCACACCGTCAGCGGCGCAAACTTCAAATGGGACGCGGTGCTGGCCAGCGGCAACAGCCTGAGCCTGTTTTCGGACAAGCAAATCGTGGAAGTGCGCCTGCCCGGCGGCAAACCCGGCAAAGACGGCAGCGCCGCGCTGCAATCCATCGCCGGGCAATCTGGGCGCGGCGAAGAAACGCTGTGGCTGATTACCCTGCCCCGGCTGGACAAAGCCACGCGCGCCAGCGCCTGGTGCCAGGCGCTGGAAACCGCGGGCGTTTGCATACCCATCCAGGGTGTTGATCGCAATGCCCTGCCGCAATGGATCGCGCGGCGGCTGGCCCGGCAAGGCCAGCGCGTACAAGACGGCGAAGCTGGCGCCCGCGCGCTGCAATTCTTTGCCGACCAGGTTGAAGGCAACCTGCTGGCCGCGCATCAGGAAATCAGCAAACTCGCGCTGCTGTATCCCGAAGGCGAACTGGCCCGCGCGCAAATCGAATCGGCCGTACTCAACGTGACGCGCTACGACGTATTCAAACTCTCCGAGGCCGTACTCTCCGGGCAACTGGCGCGCGTGCAGCGCATGCTGGACGGCTTGCAAGCCGAAGGCGAAGCCGCCGTGCGCGTGCACTACGCGCTGGCCGAAGACATCCGCGCCCTCAAACGCGCCAAAAACGCGCTGGCCCAGGGCCAGCCCATGCCCGTGGTCTTGCGCGAGCAACGCATCTGGGGCGCGCGCGAGCGCCTGTTCGAGCGCGCGCTGGCACGCATGACAGAGCCGATGCTGACCCGGCTGCTGCACGCCGCGCATCAGGCAGACGGCATCGTCAAGGGCCTGCAAACGCCTGGCTGGCCCAAAGACCCGTGGCTGGCGTTGCAACGGCTGGCGTTCCGGCTGACCAGCGCCTGCCGGGCCTGACCTGCGGCGTGCATGCATGGACTGGCCCGCGCGAATCAGACGGGTTTGCGACAATCACCGCCCATGGACAACACCACCGGCAACAACATCACCGAACTCATGCACGCCCTGGGCGCGCGCGCGCGCCAGGCGGCGTTTGACATGGCGCGCGCGCCAGCGGCCACCCGCAGCCACGCCTTGCGCGCACTGGCGCGCCTGCTGCGCGAAAACACGGCCGCCCTGCAAGCGGCCAACGCCCCTGAAGTAGAACGCGCCCGCGCCGCCGGACTGGCCGCGCCCATGGTCGATCGCCTCAAACTCACCGCGCCCATCGTGGAAACCTGCGCAACGGGCTGCGAGCAACTGGCCGCCATGCCCGACATCCTTGGCGACGTGGTGGGCCTGCGCCAGCAGCCAAGCGGCATCCGCGTCGGACAAATGCGCGTGCCCATCGGCGTATTCGGCATGATCTACGAAAGCCGCCCCAACGTCACCATAGAAGCGGCCAGCCTCTCCATCAAAAGCGGCAACGCCTGTATCCTGCGCGGCGGCAGCGAGGCGCTGGCCAGCAACCAGGCGCTGACCGACCTGGTGCGCCAGGCGCTGGCGCAAGCCGGCCTGCCCGCCGACGCCGTGCAACTGACGCCCACCACCGACCGCGCCGCCGTGGGCGTGCTGATCGCCATGCCGCAATACGTCGACCTCATCATCCCGCGCGGCGGCAAAAGCCTGATCGAACGCATCAGCGCCGAAGCCAGGGTACCCGTCATCAAACACCTGGACGGCAACTGCCACACCTACGTCGACGACGGCTGCGACATGGACATGGCCGTCACGGTCGTGGAAAACGCCAAAACCCAGAAATACAGTCCCTGCAACGCCACCGAAAGCCTGCTCATCGCCCGCGGCGTGGCCGCGGCATTCCTGCCGCGCATCGGCGCTGTTTTTGCGGCCAAAGGCGTGCAAATGCGCTGCGACGCCGAGGCGCTGCAAATCCTTCAGCAGGCGCTGGCCGCGCAAGTGGCAAACGGCAGCGCCGCCCTCAGCGCCGCCACCGAAGAAGACTGGTCGCAGGAATACCTGGCACCCATCATCAGCATCAAACTGGTCGATGGCGTGCAACAGGCCATCGCGCACATCAACCATTACTCAAGCCACCACACCGACGCCATCCTCACGCGCGACCACGCGCGCGCGCAGCAATTCTTGCGCGAAGTGGACTCGGCCAGCGTCATGGTCAACACCAGCACGCGCTTTGCCGACGGCTTTGAATACGGACTGGGCGCTGAAATCGGCATCTCCACCGACAAATTCCACGCGCGCGGCCCCGTGGGCGTGGAAGGGCTGACATCGCTCAAATGGGTGGTGCTGGGCGAAGGCCAGACGCGCGGCTGAATCCGCGCGCGGGTGTTTGCCGTTACCTGATGGTGTTCGATCAGGACACCAATCCGGGCTATCCCTGTGGCGGCCACTGGCGGGCCGTGTGCAA
>JAISNB010000101.1 GCA_031276435.1 Burkholderiaceae bacterium
GCATTGCCGTATAATCGCGCGCTTGCGTGGTGGCTGTAGCTCAGTTGGTAGAGTCCCAGATTGTGATTCTGGTCGTCGTGGGTTCGAGTCCCATCAGCCACCCCACCGATTCCCGGGCCGTTGCCAGTCAACGGCTTTTTTGTGTCTGGCGTTTGGCAGTGCCAGCGCGGCGCGCGCGCCGTTGCGGGCGGCAGCGCAAAAGGTGGCGGCAGGTCCTCGCCGCGCGTTGGGGGCCGGGCGGGGCGCGCGCGGCTCCATCCACTGCAAATGGGTTACTGCCGCAGCACCGCCAGATTGGCGGGTTTGGGTACCAGGATTTGCGCGTTGAAGCGTTTTTTCAGCCACTCGGTGTAGGCTTGCGCTTCGGCCATGGCCCAGAGTTGTTCGTATTGCAGGCGTTGCTGGCTGATTTCTTCTTCGGTTTTGGGCGTGGATTCCAAAACTTTGGAGACTTTGGCAATGGCGTAGCCGCTTTGGCCCAGGCTGACGCCGACGAATTGCGGCAGTTTGGTGGAGTCGACGCGCATGACGGCTTCTATCAACTCTGGCGGCTGCTTGCGCGGCTCTTCTGAGCGCGAGACGGTGATGGTCGCTGGCGGGGGGGTGCCGTCGCCACCACCGCTGCTGGCCAAGTCCGGTTGCGCTTTCCAGGCCGCCAGTTTGGCTTCGCCTTCTTTTCGGGCTGCTTCGGCGCCTTTTTCAGCCAGGTAGGCAGCGGCCACTTCCATTTGGACCTCTTCAAATGGCCGGGGTTGCGCTGGTTTGTGCTGGCTGATGCGCCCTGCCGCCAGCACGCTGGGGGCGATTTCGATGGCGTCGGTGTTGTTTTTCTTTTCGATGGCGTTTGGCTCGAAGAGCGCGGCCAGGAATCTGGCATTGGCCAGCGGGCCTGAGGCGCCCGCGGTGGGTGTGCGGCCCACGCCCTGCGCCGATTCAATTTTCAGGCCCAGTTTGTCGGCGGTGGTTTGCAAGGTGTCGGGCACTTCGTAGACGCCGTTTTTGAATTCGTCGGCCAGTTCGCTGAATTTGCGCTGCGCCTGTTGCGTGCGCAGTGTGTCTTCCAGTTGAGTCTTGAGGGTTTCATACGGAGGCACTTGCGCGCTCTGCAATTGGGTGAGCTGGATGATGTGGTAGCCGAATTCGCTTTCCACCACGTCGCTGATGTCGCCTGTTTTGCCCAGGGCAAAAGCGGCGTCGAGGATGACCGGATCCAGGCCTTTGTCGCCTTTTCCGAACAGCCCCAGATCGCCGCCGCTGGATGCGCTGGGGTCGTCTTGCGATTCTTTTTGGGCGACTTGGGCAAATGTGTCGGGCGCGCCGCGCAATTGTGCAAGCAAGGTCTGCGCCCTGGCTTTGGCGGCGTCACGCTCGGTTTGCGGGGCGTCTTTGGCGGCGGCCAGCAGGATGTGGCTGATCCGGCGCTTTTCAGGCGTGCCGAGCGTCTGGGCGTTTTGCTCGTAATAGGTTTTGAGGTCTTGTTCGTTGACCGTGACGCTTTTTTTCACGTGTTCCAGGTCCAGCACGATGTACTGGACGTCGGCTTCTTCGGGCGCCTGGAAGCGGTTCTTGTTGGCCTCGTAAAAGGTTTTCAGATCGGCGTCGGTGGGGTTGAGCTTGCGCGCATAGGCGGTGGCGCTGAAGTCGAACACCTGGATTTCGCGCTGTTCGGTCAGTTTGCCCAGCGCCAGGTCGGCCTGCGTGTTGCTGGCCAGGACGCTGTTGATTACGCCACGCAGCACTTGTCTGGCCGAGAGGTCCGCGCGCACGCGCGCTTCAAGCTGTGCGGGTGTCAAGCCCTGTTGGGCCGCAAATTGCCGGTAGGCGTCCACGTCGATCGATCCGTCTTTCTTGCGCATTGTTGCAATGGCGGGGTCGCGGGCCAGCGCCTGGGCCAGTACGGCGTCAGGGATGGTGAGGTGGTCCCTGGCCGCGGCCGCGGCCTGCACGCGCTCGCGCACCAGTTGCTCCAGTGTGCTGTAGCGCACTTCGGCGGAGTCCAGCAGCTTGAGATCGGCGTTGGGATCTTTGGCGGAGAGGCGGTCGACCACAAGGCGATGGGCGTTGTCCCAGTCGACTTGCGTGATGGATTTGCCATCCACGGTGGCGACCTTGTTGGCGCCCGCGCTGGAGCGGTTGTATCCGTCGATGCCAAAGAGGACAAAGGACGGGATGATCAGCAAAAACAGCAACCCCATCAACAACTTCGTGTTGTTGCGAACAAAATCTAACATGCACAGGCCTCGTGGCGGGACTAGGAAATGAAAAAGGCGAACCGGGGTTCGCCTCAAAAGAATGTGTGTGGTGGTGGGTGCTGACGGGGTCGAACCGCCGACCTACGCCTTGTAAGGGCGCCGCTCTACCAACTGAGCTAAGCACCCCACCGGATCATCATCAATTCAGGGCGTCTTTCAGTGCCTTGCCCGGACGGAACTTGGGCACCTTGGCGGCCTTGATTTTAAGGGTGGCGCCGGTTCGCGGGTTGCGTCCCACGCGCGCGGCGCGCTTGCCCACGGCAAAGGTGCCGAATCCCACCAGGGAAACGGTACCCCCCTTGCGCAGGGTTGTTTTTACGGCGCCAATGGTGGCATCCAGCGCGCGGGTGGCGGCGGCTTTGGAGATGTCGGCGTTCTTGGCAATGTGTTCAATCAGCGCAGTCTTGTTCATGCGTGTACCCCTCCGGTTCAAAAAACACAAATCTGGTTTCATCCGCGCCCAGTGTACAAAAGGGTATGGATGACTCCATTCACTGAAAGCCCCCGCGCGCCGGTTTGGCAAGGCATTGCTGCGGCCCATTGGCATGCGGGGGTTGCGACGCATTCTAGACGCAATCGCGCTACGCGCCCACGCGCCCCTGATGGCGACAGCGCAAACGCCATGCCATTTCACGCGGGCGGCCATCAGGGCTGCGCGCCTGTTCAATGCCTCTTTGGAGCCGCGTTACGCGGGCTGCTGCGCGATGGCGGCGCGGGTACGCCACGCCCGCCCGCAACCCTTGCGGGCGCTTAGGGCATCCCGCGATCTGGAGGTTTTCAGCACGGCGCGATCTGTATGGAGCCAAGGCTGTGCAGCGCAACGTTCAGCATCTGGGCGGTAACACGCGCGCGGTTGAAGATGACATCGCACAGCAGCGCAAAAGCGGTGCCAAGATAGGCGATGTAGGCAAGCCCCGTGTAGTCGCTGAACACGAGGGTGTGCAGCCAGTTTTGCTGGAAGAGGTAGAGGTAGGCGGTGATCGACGCCGCGGCCAGCAGCGCGATGGCCGCCGGAAGCAGATGCAGCCCGGCCTGGCGTTTGACGAAAAGGGCGACCAGCAAAAGGGCGAACACCACGGCGTTCGTCCCGGTAAAGATGCGGAACTCGCGGATGACTTGATGGGCCGTTTCCATGTACCCGGAGCGGATGAGCGCGGTCAGGTGTTCCCGGGCGGCAGAGGCGCTGGCAATTTGCCACCCGAAGCCGGAGCGGATGTTGGCCTCGACCTTCTTGCGGCACTCGCAATCGAGGTTCTGCATCTCGGCGATGACCTCGGCGAGCCTGGCCGGAAGCTGCGCGGCAAGAAGACTTTGGGCCTGTTCAATGTCCTTGCTGTAGTTCTTGACAAGGGACGCCGCCCTGCTGCCAAGAAAGTTGCTGTCGATGGCGTCCACCTTCTCGCGCACCCGCTTTTCCACCTCGTAGCGAATGATGTTTTTTGCGACTTGCTCGACGAAGCCGGGGTTGACCATGGATGCGACAAACGCCGACGAAAAGAACAGACAGCCCAGCACGCCAAGAACCCAGGCAATGCGGCGAACCAGAGTCATAACCATGAAAAACTCCCGGATGGTGGTTTGAAAGCAAAGGGCGCGCGCCCCTTGCTGCGTGATGTCAGCCCCAAGCGTCATTTTGCAGCACGCCGGGCGATGCGCGATGCGCATGGGCAAAAACCGGCAGCGGCGGCTTCGGGAAACGGCGATGCCGCAAGCGTGTTCTTTGGCAAGGCTGGCCCTTGCGCGCGTGCGGGCGCGGGCACTTCGAATGGTTGATGGCGCGCGGAGCGCGGCTTGGCGGGCGATCGATGATCCCGGAGTTTTGGGGCTTGACCGCACCAGACACACCGCAGCGCGATGAGGGGGTGATCCGCGCTTTGGGTCGCCGCAGAAAAAAGCCCGGCACAATAGTGCCGGGCTGGGTTCGGTTTAGCCCGTGAGGGCCAACCTTATTGCAGCAACGGCTCTCACCCCGGAACGCTACAACGGTGGCGATTGTAGCACCCCGCTTACCATCGTCACGGCAACCATAAGGAAAAACATGCACTACAGCAACACAACATTGGGTCTGGACATCGGCATCGCGTCGGTGGGCTGGTACCTGCTGGCGGAAGACCACATCATCGATCTGGGCGTGCGCGCCTTTGACAAGGCGGAGACGGCGGATCGGGGTGAATCGCTGAATCTTGCCCGGCGCATGGCAAGGCTGACGCGGAGGCGGCTCGCGCGGCGCGCCTGGCGCTTGAAGAAGCTGGCGCGGGTGCTGAAACGCCATGGCCTGATTGCCGATGTCGGCTTTTTTTCGTGGAAAAATCCGTATGTGAACAAGGAGAAAACCCTGTGGCAACTGCGTGTTGAAGGCTTGGATCGCCTGCTTGCACCAGAGGAATGGGCGCGGGTGATTTATCACATTGTCAAGCATCGCGGCTTCCACTGGATCAGCAAGGCGGAAGAAAAACGGGCAGAGTCCGATAGCAAGGGCGAAGGCGGCAAGGTCAAGCAGGGTCTGGCGGGAACCAGCAAGCTGATGAAAGACAAGAACTATCGCAGTCCTGCTGAAATGCTGCTCCGAGAAATCGAGCAGAAAAACCTGACTGCATTTCGCAACAAGCGGGGCGAATACATCAATGCGCTTTCTCGCGTGTTGTTGGGTGAGGAGCTGAAAAAACTGTTTGAGGCGCAACGAAAATTTGGCAACCCACATGCGCATGCGGCCTTGGAAACAGAAATTCTGGGGAACGGCGACAGAAAAAGCGGACTTTTCTGGCAACAAAAGCCTGCGCTTTCTGGTGAAAATCTGCTAAAAATGCTCGGCAAATGCACTCTTGAAAGAGATGAGAACCGCGCGCCCAAGGCCAGCTTTACCGTTGAGCGGCATGTGTGGCTGACCCGGCTCAACAATTTGCGGATCGTGACCGATGGCAAAGTGCGCCCACTC